>WAOU01000001.1 GCA_015521095.1 Desulfurococcales archaeon
ACTAGTGTCATGATTACGGCTAGTGTAACGTAGATTTCTGTGAACATGCTCATTCTCTCGGCTATTAGCTTCATCTGGTTCATTCGGTTGTTGAAGATGTCTTGCGTTCTTATTTCGAGGTAGTGGAGTACGTCTCCTCCTGTCTTGACGCTTGTCACGTAACCTAACATGAAGTCTCTGTAAAGTGGGCTGGGGTGGAAGAGGGCGTTTTCTTCTATCGCGTCTAGTGGGCTTTTTCCTAGGAGTCTCATGTCTCTTAGGATCATGCTTGCTTCTTCTCTTATGGCCTTGAATATCTTTAGAGTTGAAACTCTCTCGACAACGTTTGCTATAGAGACGCCTGCTCGGGCCATTGTTGTTAGATATGCTGCGAAGAATGGTAGCTCTGTCTCTACGTTGTTTTTTCGTTCTTCTCTTTTAGCAGCGGGATAGACTAGTACTCCTGCAAGAACAAAAATAGGTACTAGCATTAATATTATTACGGATATGATTTTTATAGCTAAGGTAAACGGGCTTACTGCAACGAGTATGGCGATATATATTGAGAAAAAGATAGAGGCGAATATATACAATAGACCTCTAGCAGCATAGAGAGTAGGATATGTTTGGAGGCCGGCCTGGGCAAGTTGTTTCTCGAGGTCAAAGGTCTTGGCAAATTTCTCGGCTATGTGTCCGAAGTATGCTATTGCAATAAAGTCAAGCACGTCACTAAGTGTAACTTTTCTTTTCGGCCTGTATGCTACTTGCTTGGGTTTCCTCTTGATGAGGCTCTTGAACGCTCTTTTAAGCCTGCTCTCGCTACTCATTCCTCGCCGGCCTCCTCAATACCCCCAGGCTCGACTATACCATGTTAGGATACTTCTACTATGTATAGCTCTCGTAGCGTGGAAGCTCCTTCTCAACCATGCTCATAATCTTGGAAGGCCTCCTATAGTACTCGGTTATGATCCTGCCAACGTCTTGATAGCTTGTGAGCCTCTTATAGGTCATCCACCGAATTATCTTTTCGCGCTTCTCTATATCTTCAAAGACAGCGTCAAGCGATGTACCGGTCATCTCCGCTATCCTAGGAAGCAGTATACTATCTTCAAGCATCAGTGTATGAGTCTTCATAGCAGGATCCCATCTAGAGACAAGAATATACTGGTCATAGTCCTGAATCTCCCAAACCTCAGTAACCCTCCTCTCCACACGATACACGTCAGGCTCAATAGGAATCCTCACACGCTTAATCGCAATAGCAAAATTAACCAAAGGAATATAACCCTTCGGGATCTCCATAGGCGGACTAGTCAACCTCTTAACAGCAGCATCAATATGCTCAGCGTGAATAGTAGTAATACCTCCGTGTCCAGTGTTGTGGAGGAGTATAGGTGAGTTACCTCCAAAGAAGGATTCTGTGCCGGGTACGCTGATGTCATAGACGAATCCATCGTAGTCTTCTACATGTATTTCTTTTACTTTGACTGGTCTGAGGCTTCCGTTAATGAATTTGATAATTCTATTATATTGTTCTAGTGCTTCACCGTCTAAAGAGCCTTTATTCAGTATCCATTCTAGTATTTTGAAAGCGGTTTTTACGCTAACATTGGTTCGTCTGAGTATGTATGTTAAGTTATAGGGCATTGACTTGGCATTGGCAAGCTTTGCGAGTCTTAGGAGTGCCTTAACAGGGACTCGTTCTGCACCATTGGGTTCTTTATAATCATTGTCGAAGTAAATGTTTACGTTATAATATATTCGTCCTTTGTTTCTACCTGTACCTTTCTCTACTGCAAGTAGTGAATACCAGCCATGTAGCCTTGCTAGCCATAGGAGCTGTATGGCTAGGCTCTTATTGGCCGTGGAGTAGTTCACATAGCGTCTCTTGTTTGTTCTTCTGGAGTCGGCTCTTAGTCCGTCGAAGAATGCCTTAACGATATTCTTATCGGCATTCCAGAGAATGCTTGGGACTCTTTTCTCGTCGAGTTTCCTGCCCATAAGTTGCTCGAATCTCTTTGCTAGTAGCGTGTTATTATACTCATACATTACATAGGTTCCTCTGTCAGTAATCGTTGGGATTAACCCGTACTTATCCTTCATAATGCGTATAACTTGCTCTACAATCTCCTTTTCTCTAGCTCCAAGTGTGAAACAGATCCTTGCTCCTCTATGATGTTTTATACATCCATCTGCTAGATATACACCCATAAGATATGCTAGATCCTTGTCGAGCCTTCCTAGTATAGGATCAGTTCTAGACGCATAACTTGTTCCCTCTATTTGTTGTAGGAGTTTGAGTCTACCCGAAGATACATTGGAATATGCGGCGTTTTCTGTATGTCGTTTCTTCCGCACATCTGTGCCTATGAAGGTGACTAGTAAGTCTCCTGGATTGAGCTCGTCAACCCGTTTTTCTTTGATTTCTAGCGTCTCAGGGTCCAGCACGAATACACTATGGCTTCCGGTGGCACGAATCTCTGCACCGGTCTCTGCTTTTATACGATATATCCTGTTTGCCCGGTGACGCAGCACATACTTTATTGGTTTCCAAACCGTTCTATACCCGTCGTGGCTCAAGATCCAGAATCCCTTGACGTCTTTAGCGATCCTCTCCTCTCTGGGGTCATTATAGAACTTGTCGACGAATTCTCCTATATTTACAACTCTGATATTCCCGTTTTCGTCCTTAATAATGATAGGTGTATCCCAGGATACGCTTGCCAATGCCTGGAATAGGACTTTTGCTTCTTCTCCTCTTACCTCTCCTACTATTACTACGTCTGGTCTGTATCTTAGGCTTACTCTTACTAGGTCGTATAGGCTTATTTCGCCCATTCCTCCTTCGAAGCCGTAGCTTGGCCTACTGTAGAGTTGTACCCAGTTTTCGTGGGTGAGTCTGAGTTCTGGGGTGTCTTCTATTGTGACTATTTTTATTGTTGGTCTGAGGAGTGTTGCGAGGGCGTTTAGTAGTGTTGTTTTTCCTGCTCCTGTTACTCCCATTATTAGCCCTGTCATGTTGAACTCGAGTATTTTCCAGAAGTATGCCGCTAATAGGCTGCTTACTGTTCCCCCGAGTACTAGGTTTATGATGCTTAGTGGCTTGTCCTTGAATTTTCTTATTGTGAATGTTGATCCGTCTCTGCTGACTTCTCTCTTGTAGGTTGCTGCCAGTCGGTGGCCTTCGGGTAGTATCGCGTCTATTATTGGGAACGCTACGCTTACGTGTTTTCCTGCTTTGTGGGCTAGTTTTACTACTAGGTCGTCCAGTTCCTCGTCGCTGTCGAAGCGTATGTTTGTGGGGATGCTCTCGTATCTCGTGTGCCAGACATAGATGGGTCTTCCCACGCCGTCACAGGAGATGTCCTCTATGGCGGGATCCTTCATGAGAGGTGTTATAGGACCGTACTCTATGGAGTCACGGTTAATATAGTACTCTATCTTCTGCCAGCTTATACCCGGGTGGATACTAGAACTGAAGCGTAGCCTGAACTTCCTAATGATCTTGGATACCTGTTTCTTGAAGTGCTCACGGGGGTCTTCTCCGCTGGGTGGGGGCTCGAGCTCCCAGTAGAGGATGTCCATTACTTTTTCGTAGAGTTGCCGTTCCTCCGTAGTGAGGGGAATCTCGTCGACAAAGTAGAGCAGGGATCCGTCAGCCTTTCTCTCAAGGATAAGTGCACGCGCCCATGGATCGACGAGAGGATAACTCTCCAAAATCCTATAGTCTGCGCGGAGGCTAACTATCTTCTCGTAGATTAACCGGTCAAAGTCTACCTTTACTTCTTTTTCCTCTTCTTCTGAAGGAGTCTCTTCTACCTTCTTTCCCTTCCAGGGAAACCTCAACTTAAACACTATTATACACCAGCCAAAGACGAGATACTTATCCTCATATAGTTAGGTCTGATGGCTGGACTATTCCCTTGTAGCCCCGTAATAATGCGTCTGTAGAGGTTTTTCTACTCTTCTATCAAGCCCATAACATGTATTGGTATTGAAGGCTTGGGATGCAAACTCATATTATTCTGAGGAGCACTTTAATGAGACTTGGTATAGTATAATATCCGTATATCGTATTGAGACAATTGATGGTTTTGGGATGATTAGGCTTGGTGAAGGAGATAATGAAAAAAGCATTGATCCCGGGAATACTTATAATACTAGTAGCCTTGGCCTCGCTACCCTCTATAGCTGGCTCAGTTCCCGAGGAGCCCGCCGCCTCCTCCATTTCTACCCAGGCATATACTCTGCCCGTAAATCTAACCCATGTCTATAATATGCTGGAGTACTCTCTCCCCCAAAACATTATTCCCCAGATAACTGATGCCCAGTTTATTGGACAAACGATTCTAGCCGTGGGTCCTTCGACCTACGCTATAATGTCGGTTAACCCGATAGATCGTCGCCTATCCATTGAAGCCTCTGGATCAATTATCGGCACTGGAAAAGGAGTATTTGTTTCTTCTACAGTAGGAAGCTCCTGGTATGGAGTTTACACGAACCATGGAGAAATATTATTGGTAAACTCGACTGATTACTCCTATCTCGTATCATATTACACCGCTACTCGTCAACCCGTTGTCTCTGCAAGCCTCTACGATGGTTTAAACTCCACGAAGCTAGTGGCCCTAGATCAGGAAGGATACGCTTACATACATACCGTTCCACAACCTTATACCCTAGAAATAGGTCCATCATCCCATGATACTGCTTTAGCAAGTCTCCCCTACTTCACGCTCTTCGCAGAGTCCCAGGTAAAGCAATTTATATCTGGTACAGACTGGGTAAACACTAATCTATCAATGTTGCCTGTAGCATCGTACACCTATACCGGCAATGTGGAGACAACTCTGTACTATTGGAACGCTTCATCGTCATCATATGAACCAGTTATACCAGGCTCATCTATTAGCGGTGGAAACACAATAGTAAAGAAACTCTACTTATACCTAGTCGATTACAATAATCTCTCCATAAAGTCCCTTACTGTAGAATCCTCGGTAACTAACACATTCACTATCCCTAACTTGCCTCCGGGAACAAGAGAGATATTCCCAGTATTCGAGATAACTGTAAAGAACGCTACTACCAACACAATAATATCACAACAGTGCTACACGTCGGGCAGAGTCCCCGTAACAGTGGTTCCGGGATCAACCCTCTCTCTAACGTTTAACCTTGATCCCGCAGGCTCAAGTCTTTCAAACTGTCTCCAGTTATATAACGTAACTGTATTACAGGACTCGATCAATCTACCTATACTCGTTGTAAACCTAGATACAGTTAATTCTAATAACCTATACAATGTGCCGGATTATGGAGCCCCATTATGGGTGACGATTCTTCCTATCTCAGGGGACGTTGGGCCCGACACAATACGCTTCATCCAGGCATATAAGGTAACAACGAAGCCAGCGGGATGGCCGGCTAATGCAACCGGGATCCTGGTAGTAGGTGCAAACAGATATGTTTATGTATATCTTATAGACGATAATTTAGTTCCCCAGGAATTCAACACGGCAAACAAATACTATGAAGTCTTAGACGTAGGAACAACACCGACCACGATACAAGTCTACGGAGACGGCTCAACAATATATGTTGGAACAAGCTATGGAACCATATACCAATATACGTGGAACGCAACATATCAGAAATACCTAGAAACCTACAGCTACCAATTAGACACTCAGCAAGTCGTGTCACTGAGATTAAGCATAGACGGAACCCGCCTCATCGCGTCAAGCAAAAACGGCCTCATACAGTTAATAGATGCAGTCAACTGGACTCCCCTATGGAGAGGAGTACCAGGATATACAGGCGTCGAGACAAACATGGCTTCACCCGTATTATTAGGAGATCCTAGCAGAACCCTCATAATATACTCTACAGAATCCTCTGTCCTATCAGCAATGTATAATATATCGACACAGCTTGTACCCGTGAAAATCTCACTGGACCTCAGACTAAGAGATCTAAACGGGACACTATCAAGTCTCCAGATACCCGAAGGAACGAATGCAACAATATACTCCAACGAAACACCGGTAGCTTACTCCTCCCTAGGCACGAATACAACATTCTATCTACCACCAGGATCATACACAGCCGAAATAACGATACCGGGAATAGGAAGCCTGCAGAAAGACTACAACATACCATATCCAGGCATACAAGACACAATCACCGTAACACTAAGACAAGTAGACCTCTACGCGTACACACCACAATCCATTGGAGACCCCCAGAGGGATCCAGGATACTATCTCATGAGCGGGCCTAAGCCAGGAACCAACATACAGCTATCACAGATAGCATTCGATCCTCTACTAGGATACACGCCCTCGGCCCCTACAATTACAACAGTCACAGGTGAAACAGGGCACACAACCGTTGTGATATGGGAAGGTGTATCGTATCACTTAACAGGATCTTTACAGGACTATACAGTAACTCCTGTAACAATCTCGTATTATGACTCACAACACGTAAACATCATAGTCAACCCCACACTAATCCCCACCATAATAGAGGTAGTGGACAGCGACAGCCTAGGAACCAGCACGCCTTACTATATTGACGGGGCCCAGGCCTCACTATACTATTCCATAACGGGAAGGAGTGTGACTCTAAGCATAAGTTCAGGCCTCTCACTCTACTATCTACCAGAAGGAAACTACCTGGTGAATGTAACAGCCCAACACTACATACCGACAACAACATATCTAACAGTCACATCTCCAACAGCAACTCTTAACGTATCACTCTCGCCAGAAATATACCTGCTCCAACAAAAAGTATACAGCCAAGACCCAACCAGCCTAGGAATTGCCAATGGACCAGTAGGAGGAGCCACAGTATCAATAACAATGACCTGGCCAATACCCGGCCTAGTTAACCTAGTGGTATACACGGGACCAGACGGAGAAATAGACATTCCCCTAAGATACGGAACATACCAAGTAACAATAAACTACAAGTATGCGGATCCTGTGACCTACACACTCGTGCTCGGATCAGACACAGTAAAAACAACAACGTTGACCCTATATGAGTCGAGCATAGTTTACACAATACACGATGCCGAATACACTGTCTACAGAGTCCAGAACGTTACACTCTCAATTACATACGTGGGGTCAAACTACCAGAATACTGTTAATATTACGGTACCTTCAGGTCAAACTCTTATAACTCTACCTCAGGGTCAATATATAATCAAAGTTTCAGCCAAATACTATAATACACTTACAATAAACAGGATATACTCTAATAGTCACATATCAGAACTTCTATATCTTCAACCTAAATATGTACAAGTAACTATACATGTAGAATATTCTCCCACTCAAGGAAACCTCGCTGAGGGACCAATACAAGGAGCAGAAGTACGGACGATAATCCAATACCCGGCATTTCCTATACCGCCAGTAACCACATATACTAACTCACAAGGAGACGCTGTTATACTTCTAAGAGAAGGAATATACAATATAACGGTAAGGAACCAGTACACCACAAGTCTAACATTTACATACGAGGTAGTTGGAAACTCTGTAATACCGGTTCAACTATATCCACTTTACGGCAACGTAACTTTGATAATTCTCGACTCCGAAACACAGGTACCAATACCAGGAATAAACGTTAAAATAACAAAGATAACTCCGGGAAGCGCTAATACGGCCGAATATATTCTCGAAGACGGTTCCCTTAAAGTAACTCTCCCAGCAGGAGAATATCTTGTCCAGGCAGATTATGTGGGCCGGTACTACACACAACAAGCCACAATAATAGTTTCCCCAGGTGAAAATAACAGTGAGACGTTATCACTAACACCAATATATGAGACACTGACAATAACTACAAACGCCTCTCAGGCTATACTCGTTATAAGTGGTCAAAGCTACCAGCTACCCGAGACATCAATAGCACAGGTACAGCTAGTCATAGCTCCCGATGATCCATTGCTCGAGGCAGTATATAACCGGACAATAACCGTATTCACTAGTGGGACAGGAGAAATAACTCTCACGCTTAGGACTGGTGTATACAAGATAACAGCCATAAAGCCTGGATACCTCACAAAAATACTGTCTATGAATGTAACTGTGGAGACGGTGGTACAGTCAATTAAACTTGTTCCGAAGACAAGTATTATCACGTTACAAGTACTGGACAACGAGTTGGTAAATCCAATACTCCAAGGCTATAATGTAACAATACTTTCATACAATAATGTTCCGGTTAACATTACAATGACGAATACGCAGGATACACTCCGCATTCAGGCGCCTACAGGAGTATACCAGATAACAGTAGAAAAACCTCTATACTATAGCCAGACAATCCAGACCTATATCAAAAACGATACAGAGTTGACAGTGGAGCTAACTCCTATAACGAAGAATATACTCGTAACACTAGGCGTCCAAGCACAAAATATTGGAGGACAAGTAACAAACGCCACATTAGTCATAAAGCCAATCACGTGGAAACTAGTTGATCCCTATATCAACACTTCAATAACCACAGGTACAGCGACGATACCATCAATAAGACTCGGACAATACCGAGTATGGTTAGTAAACGAGTACTACGGAATAAACCTCTCATTAGGAAACATAACAGTCAACGAGACCACATTAGAGGTAACTCTTACAGTAAAGCCCCAGTTATCGAATGTAACAATATCGCTCTACGACTCGGATCTTACAGAACCTATAATAGGTAACGCGGTACTTAGATTTAACTATCAGGGACCTTTGGGACAAGGAATCATAACAGTTACAGTGGTAAATGGAACTGGACAAGCAGAGTTACCGAGAGGAGAATACAGTGTAGAGATAACTTCCGATTATTACAAGGATTACTCTAGCCAGTTCACGGTCGCTGGAGATACACATTATATGGCTCTCCTATTACCATTAAGAGTAAACACGGTTCTCGACCTACTTGATATAGATGGGAACCCCGTTACATTATCCGGTATACCTGTGATATTTGTGCATGATGCGACCGGTGAAGTAACTCAAGGAGAAGTTATAGAAGGCAAAATAGTACCATACAGGGGTCTGAGACTTGGAACCTATCAAGTAATAATACAGCCGCCAGAAGACTCCTATATTGACACTACAACAGCTAACATAATAATAGCAGCATCTGGGCCAAACCCCGACAAAATAGTTGCTAACCCGAAGTTCTACGACCTAACGGTCATAGTATACGATCCGGTCAGAAACGGTCCTACCACACAAGAAGTAACAATTACAGTTACAAGAGCAGGCACCGGCGGAGAGAAGTATGGACTACCACTTGTAACCAACGTAACAAATGGAACAATAACACTCAACCTACCATACGGATTATACACAATCTCGGTAGACACAGGCCCCGACTCGTACTTCCAGAACCCTAACCCAGTGTCAATATCATTAATGGCCGATCAAACCCTAAAAATAAACCTAATACCAAAACAATACCAGATAACAGTCAATGTGGTAGACGACAGAGGAGACCCAGTACAAGATGCGCTAGTAGAGGTATATCGTGCAGGAACCTTAATAGCATCATTGAAAACAGATGCCACTGGACAAATAATATTCTCCGGCGCCTATGGAGTATACCAAATAATGGTAACAGCAGATGGCTATAAACCAGCTCAAATATCAATTAATGCGCCTATACAGCAGTCGGTAACACTATCACTAGAGCCTGGACCAAAGGTAATTGTAAAGAGATACCTACCACTAACGATAGGAATGGTTGGCATAATAATAGTAGCCAGCATATTCTACGTGGCTAGAAATAAGATAATGAGTAGACTGGCTGAAGAGGAAGAATACTTCTAGCTCATTTTTCTATTAATTATAGAGTAAGACTAGTCTATTATAGCCTATTGCTTTTTAATTACTTTTTATAATGTTACTACATTATACATTATTATCCCAAGATCCATGAAATAACACAGTGTGGTGTATAAGCAATGATAGAACCACTTAGGAAACTTGAATCATATGAGGAATTCTTGAAAATCAAGAGCGTATACTGGGATGTGGATAAAGAAGAATTTGTCTGGCTAGACACAAGGCTCCTACCGTTCGAGGAAATATATAGGAGAACGCGGGACTATAACCGCGTGGCACAAGCAATCAAGATCCTTGAAATAAGGGGAGCGCCGGCAATTGGTGTCTCTGCAGCATATGGTATGGCCCTAGCTGCTAGATACAGCCAGGCAAAAACAGTTGAAGACCTATTGAAAGACCTATTAACAGCCTATAACGTCCTAAAGAACACGAGGCCTACGGCTTTCAATCTATTCTGGGCACTCGACCGTGTGATGAAGAAGGCAAGAGAAACAGCAAACTCTTCAACAGACCCCGACAAGGTTAGAGAAGCAGTCCTAATTGAGGCTGCGACCATACACCTAGAAGACGTAGAGTCCAACATACAAATAGGTCGGCACGGTTCAAAACTAATTGACAACGGCGATGTAATCCTGACCCACTGTAATACAGGAGCCCTTGCGACAAGCGGTTTTGGAACAGCACTTGGAGTAATAAGATATGCATGGTATGAGGGAAAGAAAATCAAGGTTATAACAACCGAGACAAGACCGGTTCTACAGGGGGCAAGGCTAAACGTATGGGAGCTCAGGAAAGAGGGAATACCCTTCACACTCATAACGGATGGAATGCCAGGAATCGTATTCAGAAACAACATGGCCGACATGGCAATAGTAGGAGCAGATCGAATCATACTAACCGGTCACACAGCAAATAAGATAGGTACATACATGGTAGCTCTTGCAGCACACGACAACGATAAACCATTCTATGTCGCGGCACCAACCAGTACAATACAAGAGACCTGGAATCCAGAAGATATAGTCATAGAAATAAGGGATCCAGAAGAAGTAAGAACAATATTAGGAAAATACAGGCTAACACTAGAGGACGTCGACGTCTACAACCCAAGCTTCGACATCACGCCACCCAAATATATAACTGGGATAATAACAGAGAAAGGAATAGCCTATCAACCCTTCAAAAAGACACTTCCAAAACTCCTCAAAGCATAAAGGAGGCTAAGGCCTTCTATAATATGTTTCCTTGCTCAATCAACTTGTAAAATCACAATCTTTTTAACAAACTCTGAATGGCTTGCCATAATCATTTAGCTGGAAGATAACCATGAAGAATACCGGAAAATCTTGTCATTAAAGAGGAAAACTCATTTCCTCCTATATCAAGCCCAATATAAAGAACATACAATATGATCGTCCCAGCAACAATAACAAATATTGTCCTAGTCTTCAGCGTATGTGGATGTTGTAAACTCCTAGCAATAACGAGGCCTAGTATCGTAGTATAGGAGAAGAATAACCCTCCTATAGCGCTATGAACTACGCTAAAAGCAGAGGATAATATCGATGAATCAGACAGCGAGCCAATAATACATAACCAGACTATAGTCGACGATGCGTATCCGGACAAGCCTGCTGTTATAAGGCTTAAGCTCCCATAGAATAGAATATTGTACTTGTTAATTGGACAATGTGGCGAGGCCCCCTGCATGTATAATACAATATAGGATATGGCACCCGCCACCATTGGTGTAAGTATAGCGGCGCCTAGCGCCCTATAGGGCCTAAGCTTCCCTAAATAATATACTGGAATAGGATAGAACACCAGACTTGCCGAGATAGTTGCAAATATAGGATCACCGGTTGCTTTATAGACGAGTCCTGTAATTGTAGCAGCTAATATTATCATTATAGAGCTCAACAGACCCTTACTCTTTTTTCTTGTAGTACTCATATCCTTGCACCGCGAGTATCCCTAGGCCTCAATATAGGGCAGCTATTAGCACCTCTCACCGGAATCAGTGCTCTCCGTCTCTTGTCGAAATATCAATAAATCCTAATCGTATAAAAACTTGATAGATAATTCTCGGACATCGCCATTAACCAATATAAAAGCCCTAGTTTCCCGGCGCGATGAAATGATCCAAGGAACCCTCCAGTACTTCATACCTTTAATATCCAATCCGCTCGGACGGGATACACCACAGGGATGAGTATGGAAAACAGCTACTAGATCTAAACCATATTTTTCAGCTACTAGATGACTCACGACGATATCCCAGGGATCCATCTCGAACCTAACACTGCTTTCTTCCAGATTCTTAGCAGGAAAAAAGACGAGGCACACGGCAACATCTCCAATAATCCCTCCAAAGAATAGCCCAGTCTGCTCAGTATCATATCTGATCAAGGCATCTATTAAGGTCTCGAAGCCCGAACAGTCGATTCCCTCCGGCAACAGACTCTTCTTCATAAGTCAATGAACCTCGCGTCTAACGACTCAACATCAAGTAAAGCGATACTAGGCTTCTCTAACACGCCAGCGGCCTCCCCAGGATTAAGGACAAGTCTACCGTTAACGAACAGCCTGTCTCTCGCGTGTGTATGGCCATATAGGATTATGTCCCATTCTCCTCCACGAGCAAGAGAGTAAACAATAGACTTCGTCATATCCGGGCTGCCATATCCGTGAACCATGAGAATACGCTTGCCGCTTATTACCAGCTCGTGGGGAGGTTCATACAGCTCTATGCCTAGGCCTTGTGCAACTCTCTGTAAACCTAGTTTTTCACCACAATTGTTTCCGTAGACGCCCACCACGCGTATACCTTCAAGGCCTTGTGCAAGAGCCATCAGTGTAAATGGAGCTACTATATCTCCTAGATGTAGAACAATATCGACTCCTGCATCCACGAATATTTTCACAGCTTTACGCGTATTAGTTAGGTTATCGTGTGTATCACTTATAACTCCGACGAGAACCATTATCCTCCCCCACTTGTACTGACGGGTTTGACTATACTATATTGTACTTCCACATATATTTCCGACAGACGAGATTAATTAGATAAATGGTGAAACAATAATGTCTAAACCAAAGCTTTTCGCCACCAGAGAATTACCCGGAGACGTATTCAAACGCTTAAGCGAATACTACGAAGTAGAAGTCTGGCCAGAATACACAGCACCCCCATACGAGGTGTTACTAAAAAAAGCTAAACAGAGCGATGCACTCATCACGCTCCTAACAGACAAAATAGACTGCAACCTACTAGAATCAGGACAGCCACGCCTACGTATAGTATCACAATACGCCGTGGGATACGATAACATAGATACAGAGTGTGCGACCAGGCTAGGAGTATATGTTACCAATACACCCGGCGTTCTAACAGATGCAACCGCAGACCTTACATGGGCACTTATAATGGCGATAACCAGGCGTATCGTAGAAGCAGACAAATTCGTGAGATCAGGAGAGTGGTACAGGAGCGGAACAGGATGGCATCCAATGATGCTCCTAGGATTCGAGATAACCGGTAAAACTCTAGGCATAATAGGAATGGGTAGGATAGGAAGAGCAGTAGCACAGCGAGCAAAAGGATTCAGAATGAGGATAATCTACTATGACAAGTACAGGCTACCTGAAGAAATGGAAAAGGAGCTAGGAGCAGAATACGTAGATCTAGACACACTTCTAAGAGAAGCAGACGTAATAGCGATACACACACCACTAACGCCTGAAACATACCACATGATAGGAGAAGAACAACTTAAGAAAATGAAGAAAACAGCATACCTAGTCAACACATCCCGCGGAAAAGTGATAGACACTGACGCACTCGTCAAAGCTCTAAGAGAAAAATGGATAGCAGGAGCCGCACTAGACGTATTTGAAGAAGAACCGATAAGCCCAGATCACCCGTTAACAAAGCTTGACAACGTTGTGCTAACGCCTCATATAGGTAGCGCGACTTGGGAGACTAGAACCAGGATGGCCGACATCGTAGCAGAGAACCTCATAGCGTTTGCCAAGGGAGAGGTACCCCCAACACTAGTTAACAGAGACGTTCTAAAAGTTAGACCTCCAGGCTTCAAGTAAAACTGTTAATCACGAATACACTATTTTTCCCTCCTCGCGAACTTAATGCATTCTTGGGAACCCTATACTGGGGTGTGGAAATTATGAGCGAAGAAGATAGGCTAAAAGAATATCAGGAGGCCCTGAACAGGGCTAGGGAACTAAAGGTCGCCGATATAGAGAAGCTCTGGATAGAATATGACAAACAAAGCGACATCCTATACATTAACTTCGGCATGGAGGAGCCAGACGAGAGCATAATGATCGGTGACGACGTAGTTGTCGGCATAAAAGACGGTAAAATAGTTGGTATAACAATATTTGAGTTTTCAAAGAGAGCAGGACTCTAGCATTATAGTCTAGTTCAGAGAGTGCCGGGAAAATGCCGCGGAAAATCAGAATGGTATTATTTGATATGGATGGCGTATTAGTCCCAATAAAGAGTAGCTGGGAGTATATTCATAAACTACTGGGAGTAGACGAGGATGCCAGAAGGATCAAAGAACAGTTCGAGAACGGAGAAATAGACTACATGAAGTGGATGGAGCTAGACACAGGCCTCTGGGTTAAAGCCACCAATGGAGAACTTACTATATGGAAACTACAAGAAATGTTTAAGGACGTCCAAGTAAGAGAAAACGCAGTAAAAGTAGCACGATGGCTACGCAAGAACGGTATAATCATAGGCATAGTCAGTGGCGGCATAGATCTCCTAGCAAAAAGAATAGCAAGCGAGATAGGCGCAGACATATGGCTAGCTAACCAACTATCATACGATAAAAGAGGAAAACTTATTCCCGGAGGTAAACCACTTGTTGGAGTAAGAAAGGATCGGGTAGTCAAACGCATAGCAGGAGAATACGGTGTCCCTCTAAACAACGTAATGTTCGTAGGGGACAGTGTGTGGGATAAGGAAGCGATGAGTATTGTAGGATATCCGGTCATATATGGCGACTGTCAGCATCCCGGGCTGGAGAACGTTGCAAAATACAGAATATCCTGTCTTGACGAGCTACTGGATCTTATAACCTGCATAGAAAATGGGGAAGACTGTTCTCGCTGGAGAATAAATAAGGAGAAAGAATAGGTTTTTAAGAAGATATTTTACTGTTTTCCTAGGACTTCTCCTAGATCGGCCTCCTTGATGAAGCCGACTAGGGCGTCTGTA
>WAOU01000002.1 GCA_015521095.1 Desulfurococcales archaeon
CTACAACGATGATTCCATAGTAGTGAGGGTTAGGGTAAAGACAAAGGCGGAGACAGGGGTTGAAATGGAGGCGCTAGCAGGTGTATCCGCCGCTCTTCTAGCGATATGGGACATGGTTAAGAAATATGAGAAGGATGAGGCGGGACAGTATCCTGTAACGAGGATTACCAACATACGCGTTGTTAGTAAGATAAAGGGTTCTAGTTAGCCGAAGAACATGTCTAGTGTCTTTCCTTTTCTCTCCTGTTTCTTTTTCTTTGGAGCTCGTTTCTGTTCACGTGGAGCTTCTCGTACTTCTTCGAGTTCTGGTTCCCGCGGGATACGCCTTGTCCGCTTTATTTTCTCTGCGAGCTCTACGATTTCTTCGGCTTTATTGCCTGCTAGGTATTTTACTTCTTCCTTTGTTAGCTCGTATCCTAGTACGAGGCGCGCGGGATAGGTTAGATCTTTACTATATCTGAATATTGTTTGTAGTATTGGAAGTATATCGTTCTTCACGGTCGATTTTGAGACTAGCAGGCGGCCTGCTAGTTTCTGAGCTAGTGATTCTCTGATTTGCCGTACTTCCCTCAGTGAGGCCATAAGTTTTATCCGCTCGGGATAAGAGTATCTTAGCTTCAGAATGCTTCCTTCTCTCCGAGCATACGTTATCCCTGGACCGATAAGGTCGAAGACATAGCTTAGTAGACTCCAGTATCCCTTGAACTTGGCCCTTGACAGGAATAGAGATGCTCGTGATAGAGCATCATATGCCCTGTATAGATCTCCGGGCTCCTCATATTTGCGTGGAATATTATCATTTATCCAAGCCATAAGCGTCTCATAGTCTTCCTCGCTATTCGTTACTGCACGCTTCGCCATCCATGCTGCTTTCGCATAGAATACTTGGTTAAGCGTTCTCCAGATATCGCTCTTCTTCTCCCGCCCCCTAAGTATAGCTCTAGCAAGAGCCAGGGTTACTTTCCCGTATCCCTCGGCGATAGCTTCTAGATCATTTATCGCTGCTCGCAGGTCTCCCTGGCTTAACTGTGCTATTAATCGTAGGGCTTCTCTTTCGCACTCTAAGCGTTCTCTCTCGCAGATCCTTTGTAGGACGCCCATTACCTGGGTCATGCTTAGTTGTTTGAATTGTACTAGGAGCACCTTGTCTCGTAGTGGTCGTAGCTGGTCTTTCCATGGATCGTTGGCCGTCATTATTATCGGGTTATTGGTTTCCGGGATTATTTTTAGCAGTTCTTGTAGTCCTCCTGCGTCTTCTCTCGTCGCGACGCCGTCTATCTCGTCTAGGAGTATAATTATCCCTTTACCGAAGAGTGCCTTCTTAAATGCGGCGACTCCTACTGTTCTTCTAATGGCGTATGCACTTCTGTAGTCGCTGGCGTTGAGCTCTAGTAGTTCAAAATTGTATTCTCTTGCTAGTGCTTCTACTAGGCTGGTTTTTCCTACTCCAGGCGGGCCGTATAATAGTGCTGCTCTCTTGGCTGGCTTTTTTCCTGACGCCCATGCAGAGAGCCAGGTTGTGAGCAGTCTCTTTGCTTCTTCTTGGTTTACTACTTCTTCTACTGTCCTGGGCCTGTATTTTATTATCCAGGGTATCTTCTTGTGGGGTTTAGTCAACCTGATACACCTAGCTTTCTTCCTACTAGCGACATCCAGGCTAGTAGGGCGCTTAGCTGGATGTCGTCGTCGCTGCCTTCGACGAGTCTAAAGTGTATTTCTCCTATGTAGTCTGCGATTAGTATTCTGAGGTCTTCTGGGATGTCTATCTCGTTGCTGAATATCTCTCTGTGTATTTGCTTGACTATGTCTTCTCCGCTTAGCCCGTACTCGATCATTAGTTTTCTGAGAAGGGCTCTTGCTCCCGTGAAGTCCCCGTTCAAGGCTGTCTTAATCATTTGTCTTACTTCTTTTGGCTTGGCCATTCCTACTACTTTGAATACTGTTTCCACGGTTACTTTGCCTAGTGCCGCGGCTGCTTGTAGTACGTTGATTGCTTTTCTCATGTCTCCTTCGCTTATCTCGTATATTGTTTCTAGTGCTTCTGGATCGTATTCTACTCCTTCGTTGTCTGCTATGTATTTGAGTCTGGCTACTACATCGTCTTTCTTTAGTGGCTGGAATCTGAAGAACGCGCATCTGCTCTGGATAGGATCTATAATCTTTGAAGGATAGTTGGCTATTAGAATGAATCGTGTGGATACTGAGTATAGCTCCATAAGCCTCCTAAGGGCTTGCTGTGCATCTGCGGTCATGTTATCTGCTTCGTCTAACAGTATTATCTTGAATGGAATGTCTGGGGGTGTACGGCTTCGAGCGAATTCCTTGACCTTTTCTCTTATTACACCGATCCCTCTCTCATCGCTGGCGTTTAGTTCTAGCATGTATTGTCTATAATATTCTCCGTAGAGATCGTGTGCGAGTGCATGAGCAGCTGTCGTTTTTCCTGTTCCGGCTGGTCCTGCGAATAGTAGATGGGGCATGTTCTTGTTCTTTACGAATGTTTTGAGCCTGTTTACTATTTCTTCTTGGTTGACTATCTCATCTAGGCTTCTAGGCCTGTATTTCTCTACCCAGAGGATATCGAATGCAGTGCTCAAATTACTTCACCTTCGCATGGTTCAAATTATTCCTCTTTCTCCACTCTATCTATTGTAAGTGTTCCATCTAATAATAGACTAGTCTTCCAGGTCTATTATTAGTGTGCAGATGCGGTGCCTTAATGGACAGTTACGGTTGGGTCTCTCCCTTTCACCTTATCAGTGCCGGCTACACTAAACACTATGTGGTGCCGGACTCTTGGATATCGATCTACAACTTGAGCTGATATCGATAGACTACCAGTCAAGACTGGTTAGAGTAATAGTACTCTCAAACATAGAGAGCCATATCCCTACCCCAGCCGGCCTTATACGCGTCAGGAAAGGAGACGAACTAGACCTTCCAAGGTGGCAGGCAAAGCTTCTAGAAGAAAAAGGAATAGTGGAGATCAAGGACCAGGATCTAGATCTGGATACAATAAACATGTTTCATTACAAGGAGAAGAGAAAAACCGCTGCCAACCAGATCGTTCCCCTTCCCCAGGACTTCTATCCGAAATCCTTCGAACTAGTTAAGAAGCTAGACGAATTGATTAGAGAGAATCCTAGCCACATGTTTGTAAAAGACAGAGAAATACTAGAGAAGAATCTAAGTGAGCTTGCGGAGGCACGTCTTATGAAGATAATACGTCTCGCTACCACGGATGAGGGCGGGCTAAGAGATCGACTAACGCCGGAAGAAACAGTTGTCTTCGACAGACTACATAGCGTGATAAGTGCATGGAGACGCTACGTTAAGAAGCCCTTCCAGAGGTGAAGGCGTTGGGCCTTGAATCACTCGATATTCCGGGAGAGGAGACTCTAGAATACAAGGATAGATTCATAGACTTCATCAGGAACTACAGAGATAGTAGCGGAAGATTCAAGTATATGGATAGGCTAAGGCGCATGATGAATTTCGATCTACGTAGCCTCGCAGTAGACTACGCGGATCTCTATAGATACGATACGGATCTCGCCGAGGCTCTAATAGATAAGCCCCATCAAGTTCTCCGAGACGCCTCCGAGGCCATCAAGGAAATAATCCTCTTGGAGAATCCAGAGTACGCTGAGAGAAAAAAGAAATTCGTTGTAAGAATCTATGGATTATTCGAGACAGTCAAGATACGAGACCTGAGAAGCGACCATATAGGTAAACTAGTCCAGGTAGAAGGAATCGTTACTCGAATGCATCCTATTAGGAGTCGCATGGTCAAAGCCGTCTTCAGACACGAGAAATGCGGGGCCGAGTTCGAGTGGCCTCCAGGAGAAGAGACTATAGGCGACACAATAGAGAAGCCGAGCATATGCCCTGTCTGTGGTGAAGGAGGAGGCAAATTCGTCCTGCTCAAGGACAAGTCAAAATACATAGACTGGCAGAAGATAATGCTCCAAGAGAGGCCAGAAGACGTTCCTGGAGGCCAGATGCCTAGAAGCATAGAGGTTCAGTTGACAGGAGACCTAGTAGACTCCTCTAGGCCTGGAGACAGGATAACTATCGTGGGAATACCCAGTATTCATCAGACTAGTGGTAGGAGCCCTCTCTTCGAACTCTATATCGATGCAAATAGTATAAAGATCTCTGAAAAAGTCCTCGAAGAAATAAGCATAACCAGAGAGGACGAGGAAAAAATAAAAGATCTCGCAAAGGACCCATGGATAAGAGAGAAGATAATCGCGAGCATAGCACCCAGCATCTATGGACAATGGGATCTAAAAGAAGCAATAGCGCTCCTCCTGTTCGGCGGAGTACCCAAGATAATGCCGGATGGCACCAAGATCAGGGGAGACATCCACGTATTATTCGTCGGAGATCCTGGAATGGCGAAGAGCCAGCTACTACAATCCGCTGCCAGGATAGCTCCCCGTGCAGTCTACACGAGCGGTAAGGGAAGCACCGCGGCGGGTCTCACCGCGGCTGTTGTAAAGGATCCAAAGACAGGCGAGTACTTCCTTGAGGCTGGAGCACTAGTCCTCGCCGATGGAGGCGTAGCCGTGATAGACGAGATAGACAAGATGAGGCCTGACGATCGAGTGGCAATACACGAGGCAATGGAGCAACAGGTAATAAGTATCTCTAAGGCCGGTATCGTTGCGAGACTAAATGCCAGAGCGAGCGTGCTAGCCGCTGGAAACCCGAAGTTCGGCATCTATCTTCCGGGAAGAGACTTTGTCGAAAACGTTGATCTTCCACCAACCATAATCTCTCGATTCGACCTGATATTCGTGGTAAGAGACATAATCGATAAGAAGAGAGATTCTATGCTAGCTACCTATGTACTAGAAGCCCACAGCAACACGGAGAGGTTCAGGCCCGAAATAGACCTAATGCTCCTCAAAAAGTACATCATATATGCGAAAAGATACATTCGGCCCAGGCTCACACCATCTGCTAAGAAGCTAATCAAGGACTTCTTCGTCAGCCTAAGAGGTATCGCCACGCCACTAGACCAGGATCAAAGACAAATCAAGAGCATACCAATAACCGCTAGACAGCTCGAAGCAATCATCAGGCTGGCCGAAGCCCACGCAAAGATGGCGCTAAAAGACGAGGTCACCGAAGAAGACGCTTCGGAAGCCATAAGGATAACATTATCCTTCCTCCAGAGCGTCGGTTATGATACAGAAACAGGGACTATAGACTCATCAATAATAATGACAGGAAAGAGCCTATCCACAATAAGGCTAATATCCATAATCACTGACACAATAAAGAAACTAAAACACGATAAACCATGCGTCAAAGAAGAAGAAATAATCAACGAGATACAGAAAGAACACAAGATAAAAGAAGCAAGAATAAAGGAAGCACTAGAAAAAATGCATAGAGACGGCATAGTATACTCGCCTAAATCCGGATGCTACAACGTCACATAAACCAACATACAAGATAACGAAATGAATAGCAACATGTTGAAGGGGCAACAAAAGAATTGAGACCGCTGACAAGAAAAATAATGAGGCTACTAGGTTACACCTCTCTCTATCCTCCCCAAAAACAAGCACTAGACTATGGAATCGAATTCGGCAAAAGCCTACTAGTAGCTACACCGACAGCCTCTGGAAAAACATTCATAGCAGCAACCGCAATAACTAATGCTTTAAACGACAATGGAGGAATCGCAGTATATCTCGCCCCGCTACGCAGCATTGCAATGGAGAAATATACCTATTTCAAGCACCTAGGAGATCTAGGGCTAAAGACCCGGATTCTAATCGGGGACCTTGCACTCGGCCCCCTCGATTTCGACGTCTTAATCACCACATATGAGAAGTTCGATGCCGTTCTAAGAAACAATCCTGAGCTCCTAGACAGGACAAATATAGTAGTAATCGACGAGATACACTATGTGGGAGACCCCAAGCGGGGAACCACGCTTGAATCAATAATAGCCAGAATTCTCTCGGACAAACCCGATATACAACTAATAGCATTAAGTGCTACCGTAGAAAACGTAGAAGAAATAGCCGAATGGCTCAATACAAGCTATCTGACAAGTGACTGGCGCCCCGTACCACTGAAACAAGCCATATTCAAGAACTACAACTTGTTCTACGAAGATGGAGTAGTCGAGGAAGTAGATAAGGTTACAGGAGTAGAGTATCTTGACACTGCTATCCGTACTGTCAAGGCTGGCGGCCAAGTACTAATATTTAGTCAAAGTCGTCGGCGCACAGTTGCACTAGCTAAGAGAACAGCGAGGCATAGAAAACACCTTAGATACGATCCTATCCTAGCAAAAAAGTATGCTAGAAAAATACTCGAGACTACTGGTCCGACTAGCGTAATAGAGGAGCTAGCCGATCTTATGACTAGAGGAGTAGCGTATCATCACGCCGGCCTCTCCTCTGCTCAGAGACAAATAATAGAGGAGGCTTTTAGGGAAGGAGCTATAGCTGTCATTCATGCAACACCCACACTAGCCGCTGGTGTAAACTTGCCTGCCCGAACTGTGATAGTCGAAGAATATTATCGCTATGAGCAGGGATTAAGGAGGCCTATCCAAGTATTCGAGTATAAGCAGTTGGCTGGCAGGGCTGGGAGACCCGGATACGATGATGTGGGGGAGGCGATTATCATTGCTTCAAGAAATGATAGTGTAGAAGAACTATCTACTATCTATATTAGTTCGAATCCTGAGCCTGTTACTAGCAATCTCGAGGGGCTTAGTGGGCTGAGACATCTTATACTTGGACTAGTGTCTAGCACTGGTACCGGTACGAGAGAACGACTAGAACAATATCTTTCGAAAACCCTGTATGCTAAGCAGAGAGGGCTCAGCTACCTAGCTCATTTAATCGATAAATCCCTCAGAGATCTCCAGTCATGGAATCTAATCGATATGTCCTGTACCAGTAATAGCAAATGTGAAATCATGGCTACACCGCTTGGAATAGAACTCTCAAAGACCTATCTGGACCCGTTAAGCATTCCTATACTTCGCCAGATACTGGGTACGGCGAGGAGGGCCTCAGAGGATATACTATTATACACAATTTCAGCGATGCCTGACATGACTACTCTACCTGTGTCTAAGCGTGAAGCTGAAAAGCTCCTCGATAAGATTATCGATGAAGCCGAAGACCTAATAGATATCATTACATGGTTCGGACCTCAGGAATCACGTTCAACGAAGATATTCTTTGTCCTCAAGGCATGGATAGAAGAACAAAGCGAAGACTACATCTACAAGGAATACGGCGTAGGATCAGGAGACTTATACAATATTGTCGAGACAGCAAAATGGATCGCGAACAGCATAGCACGGATCACCAGATTCCTCCCAGAAGCACATAGCCTAGAGCCTAGATATAGAAGCCTAGAAACACGAATACGATATGGTGTGAAGCCAGAACTGCTCCCACTCGTGATAATACCGGGTATAGGGAGGATCAGGGCTAGAAGACTCTATGACGCCGGGTTCAGGAACCTAACAGATCTTGCCACAGCCCCTGTAGAGAAACTCCTATCAATCAAGGGTCTCGGACCCGCAGTAGTAAAGGATATACTAGAGTTCCTAGGAAGGGGAAACGAAGCAAGAGCAATTGCGTCCCGAAGCAAAAGAAGCCTTGAGGACTATCTTATCTAAAGTGATTGCTCTGTTACAGCTACTCCCCACTGCTCTATAAATCTCATTACGTAACGGGCGTTCTCGTCGTTTAACGCTATGTGTTCTGGGAACACGAGTCCCTTAGGTAGACGATCCTCGGATAAGAGTACGGCAGAAGCTACCTGGAACGCGGATGTCGCTATACTCATTGCACTCCACTCGTCTTTCGGCTCAACGATTACCTCATATCTGACGCCATTCTCCCTGTTTCCTACTTCTACGACAAGAACTACGAGATCCTCGATACCCTTTAGCTCGTGTTCGAGTAGTCGTGCTAGACAGGATCTCGGCCTCACGGGACACCCGTTTACGTTCAGGTTGAAGTCGGACAAGAAGCCTATCGACTTGAGTTTCTTGATGAAATCCAGGTGTCCTGGCCATCTAAGAGTATACTCTACCATTTCATCCATGTCGGGGAAAGTGAACAGGAGCGTTCTCAGCCCGTCTGTAGGGAAATACTCTAGTGTCCCGATATGGGATACTGTTATTGTCCCGGTCTCTGATTCTAGAGGGTCAACAGATACAAGTTTCCTATTCCGTATTAGTCTCGCTGGTCGAAGATACTCGTCTAGTAGATCCTCCATGCTCCATGCCGGAGCCAGTCCCAGAGGAGGGTTCGGTTTTCTGCTGATTCCGCCTACATATATTATTGCCCTCTTTGAATCGTAGAGTTTTACTCCTCTTCCCACTAGGAAGTTCGAGAGTCCTGGTGCTATACCTGCGTCGACAACTACTGTGTTGTTGTTTTTCTCTATTTCTTCTACGAGGCCAAGGGGATCCTCGGGGAAGAATGATACGTCTACTATGTTGTATCCTTCCTTTATTAGGAATTCTAGGGCTCTATATCCTATTGCTCCCGGTAGTGCTACTACAACTACGTCCGGGTCTCCGTGTTTCCGTAGAAGTTTATGGCTAGAGAAGAGATCACCAGTGTATGCTTCAAGACCTAGTCTACGTGCTTTTTCCACGCTATCAAGCGTGCTCCCTATTCCGAAGGCCTCGTGGCCGAGGCGGTCAAGCATCCATAGAACTCTTAGTCCTATGCGTCCAAGACCAACCACTACGAATCGTGCCATTTACAGGACACCTCGTGGCCCATGGAGGAAGGGTAAGGTGTTCCGGCTCTCCACATGTTACGATTCAGGAGACTCTCTTGCTCCGCATCCCCTTCCTCCATGGGTGCTCCCACTAATAGTATAGGATAGTGGAAATCTAAAGTCTTAATCATTTACCATAGGTAACCTAGCCTAGTACAGTATCCAATATCAACATTATGAGGAATCCTATTATAAATCCTACACTTGCCCAATCTTCATGACCATGCCTGTGGGTCTCCGGGATTACCTCGCTACTCACAACATAGACCATGGCGCCACCAGCGAACCCCAGCATGTATGGAAGGACACTGTAGGCTATGTCGGTTAACACAACCGGTATAACCGCCATAAATAGCTCTACGGCTCCACTAAGAAACGCGATACTAAGGGCTCTAACCCGCGACATGCCCATACCAACAAGGGGGGCTGCCACAGCGAAGCCCTCCGGCATATCCTGCAAGCCTATGGCAAAAGCTAGTAGTAGGCCATCCCTCGGACTATAAGCAATACCACTACCTACCGCCAGACCTTCTGGAAAGTTATGAATAATGATGGCTATGACGAGGAGCCAGACAGCCTTCATCCTCCTCTTCAGCGATTCAGGGCCCTCAAAACCCTTAACAAAATGCTCGTGTGGAAGTAATTTATTAGCGAGTGCTACGATAAACGAGCCAAGTATAAATCCAGCGACGACGCTGAAGACGCCTCCCAGCTCGATCCCGGGAAGTATCAGGCTCGTGAATGATGCTACGATCATTATACCTGCAGAGAAGCCTAGCCCTATATCAAGCATCTTCCTAGATATCATTGTACCGAGTAAAGCAGGTAAAGCACCTACAAAAGTCAGCAAAAAACATATCCCTCCACCTATAAGAGCCAAGACATATCTATTATCTCCGGCAATACCTAGCAGATAATCGACTAGTCCCTCTAGTCCCGTCATTACTCATCTTTCCCCAGCAAATCCACTATATTAAAACCACGATCTAATCCTGGAATCAGACCAGCAAATTGTTCTATATCCAGTTAACCACATACGCCAAATAGTAATATTAAGTATGTTTATACTACCCTATATTAGGCTACATGTATCGAGAACCACAAGGACAACGGAATAAACAGAGGTGAAGAAAGGAAATGTCACAGGACAACACGATATCGGAAGCACTAGAAATAGCCAGAGAAAAACTACTATTAGAAACATTAAATAAAAAGAAAAAACTCCAAGAATGCTGTGCTATACCAAGAAAAGAACCACTACAAGTAACAACACTAGAAGAACTAGACAAAATACTGAAGTCATGTAAACTAGCACTAATCTTCTTCACATCACCCACATGCCCCTACTGTAGAATGTTCGAACCAGTCTTCGAAGAAGCAGCAAGCCTGCTAGGAGACAGAATGGCATTCATCAGAATAGATACTTATTACAGCCCAGAACTAGCATACATATTCGGAATAATGGGCACGCCAACAATAATAGCTGTCCGCAAAGGAAAAGAAATAGACAGAATAGTAGGACTACCACCAATAGAATATATCGAAGAACTCCTAGAAAAAATGCTAGAATCAGAAAACTGTCCACTACCAGAATCCGAACACAATTAACCAAAAACCTCTAGGTAAACGATACCCCTTGTTTATATCTCAAAGAGTTGCTCGAGTCTTCACCTTTATAAATAGAATTTCTCATCATCAATTCCTTCAAAAATTATTATTTAAAAATCTTCTTATCCTCAAGCTCCTTCAAAAATTTAAGTGGAATAATCACGCCATCCTTAACAATGCCCCCTATCTCAGACACATTCAAAACACCAAGTGTTACAATTACCGCAGAAGATAACCAACATTAGCTTGCACTGTTCCATTATTCTTTGGTAATGTTATCGGCTGGTGGGCCCGCGGGGATTTAAAACCCCGGACCTCCACCGTGTGAGAACGTCATCGTATGCATTTAATCATTATCATTGATATGCATGATAATCTAAAGTGATAAACACTACGGATATCCAGATTGATATTAACAACTGTGCAATATGCATGATGTTAGACGGAGTGTTCTACTCAAGTTAGGAAAATCTTTACTTTAAGCCAAAAATATTACGTAATTCATCCTTAACCTTAGCTAGAGCCTCTTCAGCAAGTCTGCCAACGATCTTCACAACTAATTTCTTCTCCACAGTAAAAATACTCGAACAATCTATATAGCTTGGCTCTTTCTTTAAGCGGCCAATGGCTAAGTCTGATTGTTTTATCGGTATTCTATACAACCCAGGAGAGCTGGTTATCTTTGCTACTACCATATCGTCGCCTAAGTCTATTGCATTTAATACCAAGACAGGCCTTAGTTTAGAGCCTAGTAAGTCTGTGAAGGGAAGCTCTAGGATAACAATATCTCCTTGTTTATATTTCGAAGAGTTCTTCGGCATCCTCACCCTCCCTTAAGAGCCGAAGATATGAATAGAGCTTCTCCGCATCGACTCCCTCAACTTCTACTATCTTTATTTTGACCTTCTTACCCTCAAGCTCCGTTAAGGGTTTGAGCGGAATAATCACACCTCCCTTGACAATACCCTCTATCTCAGACATCTTCAAAGCACCACGTATTACTACTGCTGCAGAAGGGTAATCAAGTTACCCCACACTGCCTCTCCTTTATTCTTGGTAACATTGCAGAAGCTAATTCGATATATGTTTGGTGGGCCCGCGAGAATTAGAGCCCCCGATCTCCACCAAGTGAGAACACAACCATATTCAACAACTCATATAGCTAATATGCATGGAGTCCAAAAAGAATAACAGCAAAGATATCACTGAAGATATCAATCACCATCAGATATGTATGAGAATTGCTCTATCTCGGGCTAGCTTTAAGAGAGCTGGGTAGGTCAAATAACTCCTGGGGAGATGGTGTGGAGCAGAAGTTTAAATGGATAGAAATAAATCCAAATGTTTGCCATGGTAAACCGGTCTTCAAGGGTACAAGAGTCCTGGTGGCTGATGTTCTTGAAATGATTGCATCCGGTATGAGCATCGAGGAGATTTTAGAGGAGTATCCCCAGCTAAACAAGGAGATGATTCTTGAGGCAATAGCTCTTGCAGCCGAACTCCTTAGGAGGGAGAGGCGTGTCATACCGATTTCTGCTTGATGAAAACGTACCCAGAACAATTTTTAAGCTACTAAGACAGAAGGGCTTCCATGCCGAATATGTACCTCAAGGTGTTGGTGATAGAACAGTTATTAAAATAGCTAGAGAAAAGAACTTAATATTAATTACAAGAGATAGCGATTTTGCTGATGAGTTAAGGTATCCGCCTAACTCCCATCCGGGCATTATTGTACTTCGTATCCATCCCTCACTACCAAGGGTGATGGCTGAACGCCTTGTGTTCTTGTTGGAGAATATCAAAGAGGCGAACGGGAGGATTATAATAGTATATAATGATAGAATAGAGATTATTGGAAAATAACAATTTTCTTAAAAGTGTTACCAGTTAGGTGGTGGGCCCGCGGGGATTTGAACCCCGGACCTCCACCGTGTGAGAACGTCATCGTATGCATTTAATCATTATCATTGATATGCATGCAATCCAAAAGAATAACAGCAAAGATATGCAAGGTGATATTAATTATTATTGGATATGCAATGGCTCTCGTAAGTCCAATTAATTTGTACTTATATGATGAGCATGCGGCTTCTATTTCTAATCTCCAATATAAATAATATTTTCCATATTTCTAAATAATTTATCTCCAGTAACTAGTTTGTCCTGCTTTAGCATTGCAATAGAATATACTATAGCATCAGCTAAGCTAGGTGTTCTTAACCTCAGCTTTTTAGATAGCTCTAATAATCCCAGATATATTTCAGAGGCTTTCAGCGATATCTCTATATCGATTGTCACTACTTCCGTCTTGCCAACAATAAACAGTAACCTCCTTAGAATATCGTCCTCATTGAAACCTTCTCTTCTATATTTCCTAGCCACTTCAGCCAAGACTATCGACGGAGTATATCCTTCCTGGGACTCCAGAAGCCGCTTCACTACAGCACCCTTCTCACTACCTCTAAAATACTCAATCCACGCATATGTATCATATACAGGCAAATCGCTTATCCCCTATCCTCCATCCTATCCTTCTCTGTATACGGCTTAACTCTGCCCCTGTCAATACCAAACATGTCCCTGGGAATGCCAGCTTTTTCGAGAACTAGTTCTTCCAACACTTTCTCTGGTGTGGACATACCCTGCTCTCTTGCAATTCTAACCAAAATATCGTATATGCTCTTCTTCACCTTAATAGTCTCCGACAAATTCACATCCCAAACTTATGATAGGGAACTCCTCCTCATATCCTTTACTCAAAGCTCAGACAATATTTTGAAGTACATTGAGAATCCGAAGTAGTGGACCCGCGGGGATTTGAACCCCGGACCTCCACCGTGTGAGAACGCATAGATATGAAATAATTCATATTAACAGATATGCATGCAATCCAAAAGAATAACAGTGAGGATATCAATTTTGATATCAGCCACCATCAGATATGCATAAAAATTAACTACAGTAATAAAGCTAGGTTTAAGTTAGCTGAGTTCACCAGGTACAACATGGGGTAGGAGCCGATGGCTGGCGCTGAAGAGAGAATAGTTGTTAACCCGAAAATTATGGGCGGAAAACCTGTCATAAAGGGAACAAGAATTCCGGTCTACTTCATACTGGAGCTTATCGCTAACGGGTGGACCATTGACGATATACTGAAGGAGTACCCACATCTCACGCGAGAGGATGTGTTATCAGCAGTAAGATATGCTGCGAGAGTGTTGAGGGAGGAAGTTGTCGTTAAAGCCTAAAATCCTGGCCGACGAAAACATTCCGAGAACTACTATCCAGTCTCTCAGAAGCTTGGGCTACGATGTAGTATCAGTCTGGGAAGTAAACCCCGGTATAAGTGATGAGCAGGTAGTACATTTCTCAATAAGAGAAAAAAGAATAATTATAACATTTGATAAGGATTTTGGAAGAATCGCTCTCACTAATCCTAACGTGCCAGGCGTCGTGCTAATGCGGATTCCACCTGCGAATCCGGAGTATATCACAAATCGAATAATCTCTGTTCTCAAGTCAGTGGAGAATCCTTATGACAAACTAATTGTAGTTCGTAGGAACACTATAAGGATAATTCCATTAAGATAGGTAATGATAAAGTTTGGTGGGCCGGGGGGATTTGAACCCCGGACCTTCACCAAGTGAGAACACAACCATATTTATAGCTGTATATCAACAATATGCATTTAATCCATAAAGAATGCCAATAAGGATATCAATTTCGATATCAACTACCATTAGATATGCATGAAGAGATAGTTTCATGATAGTAGCTATATTATTTCTTATAAGCCTTCTTTCTAGGAAGTATTGCATATACTATTATTTTGTTAGGTTTTTCTAGTTCAAATAGAACTCTATACTCACCTATGCGAATCCTGTAATGATTCCTGTAACCACGCAGCTTCTTAATGTCGAGTCTTCCGGAGAAGCCATAGTCTCGTAGAATAACTAGGGCTTCAAGAATTCTACCTTTAAAGGGCTCATCAAGCTCGCTTAGTTGTTTTAAAGCCTTTTTAGTAAGACTAATGCTATACCTTGTCATTTTAGCTCCCTAAGAACGTCCTCTAAATCAACAAGCTCTACTTTTCCTTTCATTTTCTCATTCTCATACTCTCTTATTGCTTCAGCCTCGTCTGGTAGGGGTTCTTCGATACCAATAAGTCGCTCTTCTAATAAGGCCTCAATACGCTCTAGTATACTCTTTAACTCGCGTAACTCTCTATATAATAGCTCCTCTTTATCTACAGTCAATTACAGTCTCCCTCCTCATAGGGTTTAAACGGTGGTTGGGGCTCTTAACCCTTTATCGTCTTTGAAAGAAATATCAGAGCTGATGTCTATTGGTGGGCCGGGGGGATTTGAACCCCGGGACCTCCGCCGTGTGAGAACGATACCATATTCATGAAAGCATGTCAACGGTATGCATGTACTCCAAAGATAATAGTAATAGGTATATCTAAAGTGATATCGTTTATCATCAGATATGCACGAATAT
>WAOU01000003.1 GCA_015521095.1 Desulfurococcales archaeon
GTTTACCGCCTGGACAGATTATAGATAGGATGCTCGCTGAGAGAAATCCGCTTCCAAGACCGGCCTCGAAGACCTTTGATCCATGCCTAAGTCCAGCTCTAATAGCCATGTAGGCTGAATCCTTTGGATATATGACTTGGGTTCCTCTCCTCCCCCAGTTCTCTAGCTCTTCTAGCCAGGTTGGCTTAAGAACATATATAGAGCCCCTTAACGTATCGATCCTGGACCCATATCCTGACTCCAGGATGGCTTCTCCTTTTACAGGTCCTGCTATAGTACTATATACTGCCTTCTTCCTTACTGTGACAAAGTATTCTCTGCGTTTATCTCCTGCGACCGCCAGTAATTTTACTCTTGCTCCTTCCTCCAACTCATATCTACACCAATTCTATAACATAGCGTTATAGGTTTCAAAATATAACTGAGATCCAAAAAACTATATCCTGGCAGATAATAAATACACGGGATAACCTAGGAGGATCCATTCCCTCCAAGAGATGAAATTATAGGTCTCGGGGAATACTCGTAGTCTATAAGGCCTACCAGAGGCCTCGCCTCCACGTAACGTCTCCCGTAAAGATATGGGAGAGAGAAACCCTCTCCCTCAGGAATCATGCTAGGCGCCCGTGGTGAGGCAGGAGCCTCTGGACCGAGCGGGTGTGGTAACCGTGAAGCCGCGTGAAGAGATCGAGAAGGAAGCATTAGAAGTAGTTAGGAAACTGGAAAAGATAGCTGGTAATCCTGCTCTAAGAATGCTCAAGAAGGTTGGAAGAGCACTCAAGACGAGTATTCCTGCAGGATACCGTATCCTACTAGTCGTGTCCGGGAATGATCCATATAAGATAGGAGCCATAACAGCCAGGGCACTCCTCTACTACGAGAAGAGATACCGTAAGATTGCGGAGAGGAGGCCTCTCCAAGCACTCTACGTGTTCCATGATGAATTCGATGACGCAAGGATACGTAAAGAGATAACCAAGCGGGCCATCAAGGAAAAAGCTAGCCTACTCTCACAGACGACCGCCCGCTACGAGGAGAGCGAGAAATACCTAGGAACCACCTTCCAGGCACTCGTACTAGACCTGACAAACGATCTCAAACCAAACGACGTGGGAAGACTAGTTGGCGTAGTGGAAGGAGGAGGCCTAATCATAATACAGGCACCGTCATGGAATGAATGGGATACCAAGCTCACTCTATTCAAACAGAATCTCCTCGTGCCAGGCTACGAGGAGCCCAGACACATATTCATTACATGGTTCAAGAGAAAACTCCTCCAACACGAGACAAACATCTTCGTATACGATGCAGACAACGACGAACTTCTAAGCGGTAAACCACTCAAGACCGTTCCAAGCAAGAAAGACAAAACAATAGTGTTCCCAGACAAGAAACTCTTCCCCGACCAGATATACAGGCTCGCCCTAACCAACGACCAGGTCAAGGTAATAAAGAACCTCGAATGGCTCTACGAGAAACCCAAACGAGGCCAAAAGAAAGCAATAGTAGTAACAGCAGATCGGGGAAGAGGAAAGAGCTGTGCGGTAGGTATAGGCCTAATAGGACTAGCCAAAGTACTTGGAGAAGTAAAACACAGAGTGAGAATACTTGTAACAGCTCCTAGCTTATCAAACGTTCAGAGCCTCATGCAACTCGCCCTCAAAGCTGCGGAAGCCGCGGGATTGAACCCTAAGCCAATAAAGCGTGGAGGGAGAATCTTAGAGATTCAAGGAAAGAAGTTCAGCCTCGAATACTGGGAGCCCATCAATATTCCAAATCTAAGTGCGGATATTGTAGCGGTGGATGAGGCCAGCGGAATCCATGTCCCTCTACTCCACAAGATCTGGAAGGCCCACAAGAGACTAGTTTTTGCCGCAACGATCCACGGATATGAGGGCGCCGGGAGAGGATTCAATGTAAGGTTCCTAGAAGCCCTGAGAAAAGACCCGAATACTAAGCTGATAAGGCTAACAATGGACGAGCCCATAAGGTATTCAAAGAACGACCCAATAGAGAAATGGCTCTTCGACGTACTCCTCCTAGACGCTGAGCCCGCTGAACTAGACGATGAAGACTATGACCAGATAAGAAAAGGAATGGTCGAATACCTTGTTCTAGACCCTGCATGGCTCTTCAGCGAAGAAGGAGAAGAAACACTTAGACAGCTCTTCGGAATATATGTTCTCGCACACTATCGTAACGAGCCAGACGACCTAGCAATGCTCGCAGACGCCCCACACCACAAGATAAGGGCCCTCCGGACCATCAAGACAAAGAAGATTGTCTCAGCCGCACAAGTCGCGGAGGAGGGAGGACTAGACGACGAGATGATTGACCGCCTGCTCCGAGGCGAAAAAATAGCTGGCAACATCATACCAGACAGGCTACTCAAACACCAGAGGATAATCGAATATGGAAAAATGAAGGGCTGGAGAGTCGTAAGAATAGCCACCCATCCAGAAGCCCAGGACAGAGGACTAGGAAGCATACTACTTGGACACCTATACAAAGAGGTCGAAGAAAAAGGCCTAGACTGGCTAGGGAGCGGTTTCGGAGTAAACGACAAGCTTCTAAGATTCTGGATAAGGAACAGATTCAGAGTTCTCCACATCAGCCCAGACCGAAACCCCGTCAGCGGAGAATACACGATACTCGTAGTAAACCCCATATCAGAGACAGCCCAGAAAGCAGTAGAAATAAGCGCCCGCGAATACAAGTGGAAGCTCCTCCACAGCCTCTACGACACATACAGGGATCTAGAAACAGAGATAGCAATCCAAATGCTAGACCAGGACCCACCAGGAATCAACGAAAACTACAAGCCAAGGATAACTCCTATACTCAGGGACAGAGCATGGGTATACAACTACGGCCCAATGACCTATGAGAGCGCAAACGACCTAATATACGAGCTCGCCAGAACCTACTGGATACACCCCCCGCACAAGAGACCAGAACTCGACGAATTCGAGAGACACGTCCTAGTAGCAAAAGTCCTCCAAGGAAAGCCATGGAGCGAGGTAGCATCAGAACTCGGAGTCAAAGAATACAAGATAATGAGCGGCCTAAAACAACTTGTAAGGAAACTAACAGAACACTACTATGGAATAAAAGAAGACGACCCCGTAGGAGTAAGCCTACAGGATCTATCTAGTGAACTAGAAAAAGAATAAGAGTAAACACGGCATTATCTATTTTTCACGGTTTCACTTCTATAACTATCTCATTATAGTATGGGAGATCATTACCTGTAAAGAACATATACATGGGACCATACCCTGTTATCGTTATTTCTAGCCCGCTGTTTCTGAAGTAATCTACTGTATAAGCTCAATACGAGCGTCAAAAGTATTAATCAACGTATCCCTGCAGATGTAATAAACGCGTCCTAGATCCATTAGGTTCTCTCAAAGCTTCTCAGATATTAGATCCTCCCCAATTATTCCAGAGTATTCCCTTATCCATTTGTATGGGCGTGCTTGAATGCTTAGAAGATTATTAGACATGTTTCCCTTTATCATCCGAGTTCTCACCTTTTGTATAATTTACTTAAGTCTTAATATTGTCGCATTTTATTTCATTGGCTTCTTGACCATATACTTTAGTCAAAGAATATCAAGACAACTATAATATTAACGAGATTAACGTAATTTTAAAGATATAGGATGATAACCTATAAAATAAAAAAGATTATTTTATAATTTAGAAATTAACTATTTGCTTGACTAGTTACGCAATAGATTCCTGTACATGGAGGAGGAGTCGTTTGTGAATATGTTAATGTAATATACACTAGATTGAAGAATTCATTATTGCTATCATAGTTTGCTGCGAAGTAGCGAGCCGTCGGATAGTAGACTTGCATGGATACATCTATATCACCGCTGAGGCTATTCGTTTGAAGTATTCTTGCATCAGCAGTTACAGCTGAGGCAGATACTTCTACATTAATATAACCTATACTCGACAATAATGAGTACACTCTATATATGAGTTCTGCTACCGGGTGTTCTGTCTCATCCGCTAACATATCGAGTAGAACTCCCATCAAAGGAGGACTGTCTATAAGTGCATCATAGCTCATTTGAGCGTCTGAAGAATTCAATGATACTAGCATTCTCCATATCTCAACCGGATAATTGTTTGGATTTCTATCTGCTTGATATGACAATAAAGTACTTCCGAGACCGTCGCCCCACTCATCATAGAACGGATCACTACTGGATGAGAATTCTATAGAGAAACTATTAGCACCGTAGGAAACTGTGTATAAGGGCACAACTGTAACCACAGGGGTTACTATGTAATATGTATCACTCGAGTTCTCGTCTATTATCCACTCTACTAGTATAACATCTTCCCCAAATGTTACAACAGCATTATTTATCCATAGTGTTCCCATCCTCTTGGTTGATTCACCTAACGTAACTACCTCTGAGATATGCGTTGTCCCTATATTAATGCTAGAAGAAGTATCCATAAGATGGCCTGCGAACAATAATCCACTTACAGCGGCTGTTACTTCAAAATAATCTAGTGAAATTGATATTATGAAGTTATTTGCATCTGTCGTCGATACTAGATTATTAATATAGTATCTAAATATTGGAATGTTAACAAACTCGAAAGAGTTGGCTTTGCTATTATTCCATAAGTCAGTTCCAACGAATTCCTCCAGTCTTATCATGTTAATAGAGGTATATGGTGCATTTGGATTATTATTTTCTGTAGCTATTAGATTACGAAGTATTGGTAGAAACTGGTTTATCTCTGAATATCTTGTCTTTTCAATATAGTATCTGGAAACAAGAAGATCTTTGACGAATCTCTGGTAATCCTCTTCAATGTCTGGATCGCCGTCTGATTCAACAAATCCATTAATCCACCATTTTGGGATACTTCTAGTATATTCATAATATTTCGTCCAGTTAACTTCTTGGTAAATTCCATAATTAGCCCCTGGAAACGGGAACTCTTCTAGATCTGCTGGGGTTACTTCTGAGATTGCTGGTTGGTCTATGATATTATACTTGTATAGCATATACTGATCCAACTTGTTTAATTTTTCAACGCTCGCAAGCTTGGCCATTATCATAATATTCATATCATTTTCTGAGATAGTTATCAAGTTGCTTTCTAATAATGAGAGCCAATTGTTTGGTGATTCTTCTTTGACAGATATGAAATCATTTGGATCCACTCGGTAATTTTTCGACTTTGCATAGTCTAGTAGGCTCACTGTATAGCTTGATATTATTATGTTGTATACTCTACTGTTATCATAATCTCTAAGCTGTAAGAAAACTGTCGGTAGATATGTTTTAAAATCGTCGTCAAGAGATGTCTTCATTATAATGTCTCTGTATGCACTATATTTATCGAATGTAATCGAGAGTCCACGTGAATCGTGAATAATACCCGATGCCTCAAATATTCCTACTCCAGGAATTGTAAGCAGAGCTAAGGCAACCACATAATTTTCTCCTACGCCTAGTTTTTTCAGTGCTTTTTCATCAATTAATATTCTTACTGATTCTGATATTCCTTGACTGGAATATACAGTTATTATAGCTAATGATACAATAGATAAAAGTATTAAAGCTACGATTGCTAAAGATAGATATTTCTGCACCATATATCACCTCTAATATATTTAAATAATTTGTTGAATTCGTTTACATTATATATAGTACTGAATTATTAAATTCGTGTTCATGGATAGTTTGTATAATAATAGAAAAATTTATAAACATCCTTCCATTGAGATGTAAATCCTACGACTTATTTCATAGAGAATTTTGCTCTATCACAAGCGATTGACCAAGTTTGGGTATATTATTAATTAACCGGCACTCTAGGTTATCATTAAGGGGTGTTGAAGAAGTGACTGGTTCATCGGTCGAGAAACTTACTAATGCTGTCTTGACATTTGATCAAAAAATGGACCAGTTATCATTACAGGCGCAGGAGTATGCGGGCGAGATCGTAAAATACGCTGACCAGCTAGCGAGGGAACTAGAGAACGATGTGGATATACTAGTAAAACAGCTTGAGGAAGAGATAAGGAAGTATGTCGAGGAGAAGTCGGAGGAGCTGAAGAAAAGCTATGCCAGTATGAAGGAGGAGAAGCTGAGAGAGATTAAGTATAAAGCAGAGACTAACAAGGACGCCGCTGTCAATGCGGTTGTCGAGGAGCTGAAGAAGCTCCTGTCAGAGGTGTAGCCTGCCTTGTTCTCGCCCCAGAAGTATGCTAGGGTTACTCCTCGTCTAAGATCAATGTATGCTGGCCTCATTAAGCCCGCGGTATTCAGAGAGCTTATCTCGACCTCGAATCTCGACGATGCATTCTCTGCGCTAAGA
>WAOU01000004.1 GCA_015521095.1 Desulfurococcales archaeon
GGATGGCCTACAGGAGTCCTCATACAAAAATACGAGATACATAGATGGGGACGCAAGCCACTAGGCAGGCTTCAATGGTCATGGTCGAGATTCTTCAAATGGCTAAAGTCTCTCGAGGAAGAAACAGGCTATAAGCTAAGGCCTAGTATGAAAGAACTAGGCATAAAGCCGGCTCCAAAGCTACCCATACTGTACAGGCCAGGAGACAGGGTAAGAGTAGAAATACTGGGCCCAGGCTGGCACAAGGGAGAGCTACTAGCAATGGACACGAAGCGTCAGAGACTCATAGCGGTTTTCTGCGAGAATTGTCGGCCCGGCCAACTAGCTACCGTTAGGATCACACGCTCCAAAGACAACATCTATGTAGCGAGGAGATAATACAGCCTGTCCACAGAGCCCTAGCTGGGATTCCATTAATAGAGTATTACTTTCTGGGAAATACCTACTCTATCAATAAATATGTCGTCGAACAATACCTTCTATACCGGAATAAATCCTAGCATGGTGTAGCTATTATGAGCGATATAGTTACAGAACTGGAATCCTACGTAGAGAAAGCATTTCGAAAAGCAGAAGAGCTCGGAGTAGACTTCATAGACGCCAGGATACAAGACTACAGGTACGAGAGCATAGTCTACGATAACGACCGTGTAAAGAGCTATTCCTACACGACTACGACCGGAGTAGGATTCAGAGTAGTCTACAAGGGATTCCACGGATACTCCTCGACAACCATCCCTACCTGGGAGGGTATTGAGAAAGCACTACTCACCGCCTACAGGATGGCCAAAGCCCTCCACCATGCCGGAGGAGAGCCGAGTCCACTAGCAGAATACCCTGCGGTCAAGGCCTACAGTAGATCAGGATACATAAAATATCCCTTCGAGATCAGCGACGACGAGAAAATAGAAGTCGTAAAAACACTTGTCTCAACCGCCAAAGAAGTCGAAGGCGTAGTATCGGCCACTGCAAGGCTAGGCCTACAACACGACAGGAGAGTAGTACTGAACAACGAGGGAACAAGGGTAGAGACAGACGTTGTACTAACGGGATTCTCCGTCTCCGCAGTAGCACGCTCAGACAAAGGCATGGAGATAGTCTATGACTCGAAGAGCAAGGTCTCCGGCTGGGAACTGGTAGAGTACACAGACTTAGACGCCATGGCAAAAGAAATAGGAGAGCTCGCAGTAAAAGCATCTCATGCAACAGTCCCGAAGGCAGGGAAATACCGTGTGGTCCTCCACCCCGAGGTAGTAGGCCTACTTGTTCACGAAGCTCTAGGACATGCGAGCGAGGGCGACTTAGTCGCGAGTGATGCAAGCGTGATAAAAGACAAGCTAGGCCAAAAAATAGGGTCCGATCTAGTAAGCATAGTGGACGACGGTCGACATCCAGACGGATACTATGTCCCCTTCGACGACGAAGGAGTAGAAAAGAAGAAAACAACGGTAGTAGAAAAAGGTATCCTGAAAGGATACCTCGCCGGAAGAGCAGAAAGCAAAAAGCTAGGAATAGAACCCACCGGCAACAGTAGAGTAATGAGCTATCAGCACCCTCTACTTGTGAGGCAGACAAACTACTATATCCTCCCAGGAGACCACACGTTCGACGAGCTAGTCAAAGAAGCAAAGAACGGAATATACGTTACCGGGAAAGGTGCAAGAGGAGGAGAAGTAGATCCCGGCGCAGGAACGTTCACGTTCGGAGTAGGAGTCTCATGGAAAATAGAGAATGGAGAAATCACGACTCCTCTAAGAGGAGTAACACTAACAGGAATGATACTAGACGTGCTCAAGAACATTGAAGCACTAGGAAAAGACCTCCACGTATACACGAGCGTGTTTGGAGGATGCGGTAAAAGCGGCCAGCTCGTACGTGTAGGCGATGGAGGGCCACACGTCCTTGTAGGAGAAATCATTGTAGGAGGGAGGTGAAGAGAGGAATGAGACTAGATCTCGACCTAGAGAAGCTATTAAAATACGCTGAGAAAATGGGAGCATCCGAGGCAGAGCTCTCAGCATCCGTAACTGACAAATACGTTTTCGAGATATCCAAGGACAGCCTAGAGCGAGCCCTATCAACAACAACTATTGGATTCGGTATACGAGTAGCGGTAGGCAAGAAGATTGGTGCTGCCGGCGGCGAGATAACCGGGGAAGAAGGAGCCCTCGAGATAATTAGGCACGCCATAAAGATAGCGAAAAGCACAAGAGAAGACGAAAAATGGCCGGGCTTCAACCCCAAAATAGGCAAAGCACCTGTAGAAGTCCCTGTCTACAGCGAGGAGACAGCTTCCCTAACCGAAGAAGAAGGAGTAAAGATACTCCAAGGACAGTTAAAGCTAGTAAAAGAATCTGATCCAAGCATAACAGTTGCCGGAGCAGGCTTCCGCGTCTCAAGATCCTATTCGGAATTCATAAACTCCTACGGCGGCCCACTAGGAGAGAAATCAACCTCCTACTCGTATGTACTGGAGCTTAAGAAGAAGACTGGGGAAGGCGAGGGCACCTATATAGACTGGAAGATGGGCGTAAAGCTAGACGTCGAGGGAATAGAAGAAACTACTCAGAGAGCTATAAGCAGGGTATCTGACGCTGTCAAAGCATCTCCCATAGAAGGATTCAGGGGTACGCTGATACTAGACGATGCCGAGGCCGCATCGCTCCTAAGGATACTGATCGTCCCCGCAATATCAGCCGACAACGTGCAACAGAGGCGGAGTCCTCTCGCAGGAAGACTCGGCGAGAAAGTCCTAAGCGAGAAGATAAACATAATCGATGACCCGTTCCTACCCTATGAGACAGGCAGTGCAGAATTCGACGATGAGGGACACCCGACGAGCAAGAAAAACGTATTCGAGAAAGGCGTACTAGCCACATACCTATATGATCACTATACCGCGAGCATAGAAGGAAGAGAGAGCACCGGCAACGGGTTCAAGTCAGCTCACCACGCGCCACCCAGCCCGTCTCCATCAAACCTTGTCCTAGAGTCTACAGTTCATAAGGAGAAGCTCGAAGACGCAATAGGAGAAGTGGAGAAGGGACTATACGTGGTGTCAACGATCGGTAGCTGGCTCTCGAACCCCGTCAGTGGACAGATAAACGCTACAGTAACGCTCGGATACCTAATAGTAGGAGGAGAAATACAGAAGCCCGTGAAAGGAGTAGCTATCAGCGGGAACATCTACGAGGCACTCGCCGACTCCTTCCAGTACACTGCTGGTCTAAGGAGATGCCTGTTCGGCGTCTGCTCAAGCTCAATAGTGGTATCGGACTTCACGATCGCCGGACACTAGCTCTATAAACTATTTTTCCATCAATATAGACTACTCCTCCACCCCTACGCTTCAATCTTTCAAGCAATCTCTGAGCCTCGCGACGATAACTAGAATACGCATCCCTCCTATTACGGGCAGGAATACCAGTTACATCCGTACAGACAGCAACGATCGTCACAGTAACATCGACGGTTTCCACGCTCCTCGCGATGCTAACCAGGTCATCCTCTAGTTCCCAAGGACACACGCCAGGTATTTCTAATACTACTTCCTCTGTCCCCCTCTCATAGTCGAGCCCATAGATCACAACGGCGCTCCACTTGCGGGCAAAATCCTCCACCAGCCCAGTTAAAAGACCCGTAGCAGGATTAGGCTTATACCGGCTCCATCCCCTCTCAGAGACAATCTCCTCGAACTTGTCCAGATCAATGATTATGAGAGAACCCTGAACCCCTGGGAACCGATATGGGGCGGTCGGTGTGAGACTAGGCCGTTCATTCTCGAGGTCCATGGCTGCCCGCGTCCCCATCCCGCCCAGAACTATAGCATCTGGCCGAGGTATAATATCTAACACTCAACCGTATAGGTATTAAACGTAAAACCACCGGATTAACCTGGCTCAACACGGAGAAGAGTAATACCAGTTCATATGATATGGTTGTGAGTGAGGAACATTGATGATAGCACCTGGAATAAGAATAGTTGAACCATATCCAGCACTATACTTAGAGGACGAGGACGCCGTAGTAATAGCAGACATACATCTCGGCTACGAAGAAGCCATGGCCAGGCAAGGAGTATACCTTCCCAGACTACAATACAATAAGATATCAATAATTATAAAGAAACTAAGAGAAGCCACCCAAGCATCAAAACTAGTTATCGCAGGAGACATAAAGCATGAATTCTCACGTCTGCTAAAGCAGGAAAAACTAGAGGTTGCAAAGCTCCTCCACGACGCGTATCGCGCCGGGTACGAGGAAGTAATAGTAGTGAGAGGCAACCACGACAACTTTATAGGGTCCCTAATAGAGAACCTCGGCGGAAAATTCGTAGAAGACCTAGACACTAGCACTGCATTGATAACTCATGGACACAAAGACATCGAGTGCAATGATAAACCAATCATAATGGGCCACGAGCACCCGGCTCTACAAGTAAGCATAGGAGGTGCAAAGACCAAGTTTCCAGTCTTCCTAATAGTACCATTGAAGGAGTGTGGTATAGCGATTATCCTCCCAGCAAGCGGAGCGTACCAGGTAGGAAACAACATAACACTGGAACAAGAAAACTATCTAAGCCCGATCATAAGGAAGAGAGCAGTCCTAGAAGAGGCGAAACCAATTATTGTAGATGAAAACGAAGGCCTAATGCCCCTTCCACCGCTGGGTGATTTGAGAACGGTACTCGCTATCTAATGGTATATTTGGGGGCCTCATGTAATTTCCGTGGCAGAAAAGGGGAGGATGTAGATAACGGACCCATCAGGCCTGGGCCCGGAGGCGAAGAATATTGGACGTAAGTCCTTGGCGAAAACCCTTCTTCCCGCGTATATTTAAGTGGTTCTGGGCTAGTCTGCAGGTCCTAAAATGCACTTCTCTTTCCAGAGCTTCCTATAGATGTTTGCTACTGCTCTCTCAACGTCTATTTCTCTCTTTGCTCCTGTGATTACCATCTTTCCACTGCTGAATATTAGGAGCACTACTGTGGGGTCGTTCATTCTGTAGATGAGTCCTGGGAACTGCTCTGGCTCGTACATGCTTCCCTCTAGGCTGTATGCTGCTGCTTCGAGGTCTACGTATACGTGGAGATTCGCGCTTGCTACTATGTTCTGTATCTGTGTCTTTGGGACTCCTCTGACTGGTATGCCTGCGTCTATTAGGCTCTTTATAATCTTCTTTACTGCGAAGACTAGTTGATTTACGCTCTTCGCCCCAGTTACAACCATTTTGCCCGACTTGAAGATGAGGGCCGTTACCTTGGGGTTGTTTAACCTGTATACTAGTCCTGGGAACTGGTCTGGGTTGTAGTCTACGTCTGGTATTCTTGTCTCTATGAGGTTTAGGTCGAGGGGGTGGTCTAGTATGACTGTTGCTACTATGTTTTCTATTTTTGCCTCGGGCCTCCGGTAGCCCTCTGGGACCTCGAGGGTCTCTAGTGGGCTAGGGCCCCTACTGGGGATACGCTTCGCAGAACTAGACATTTATAACACCCACATGTTATAAGTGAATATGCGTTATTTAAATAGTTCAAATAAAAATAGATATACACTCGCCGACAAGGTATAAATATGACCAGTTTATATATACGGGGCAGACGTCCCCGGGCCTCTCCGGACTCGACTGCTCGAAGATTAGTTTACATCTAGGCATATTATTAAGCATATACATTGTATCAACGGTATATGCCACACTATACACAGGTATTACATTAAGCCTCCGAAGAGGGCCGGTCGCCCCATTGACCCTAGGGCATCACATAATATTATACCCCTTATGTCGGCAAGCTCATCCCGGCCAATCTAACATCTATTAGGGTAATCCTTTTAAATCTCAAGAAACTAGGAAAAGGAAACTGGCCTAAAACAATAGGTGGGCCCGTAGCTCAGCCTGGTAGAGCGGCGGGCTCTTAACCCGTAGACGTGCATGGCAACCTGGCCGCACAGGCGGAAGTCCCGGGTTCAAATCCCGGCGGGCCCGCCACAAATCCCAACTAGAGGGGCTCCTTCTCATTCTCTCATCGCAAACACCTGGAATAGTCCGACTAAGGATACTCACTTCTCGGATCCTGTCTCTTGATCTTCCATCATCGACGATACAGCTATAGCCAGCACGATGAGGTCTGCTCCTACAAGCTGGTAGTGATCCATGGTCTCTCCCAACGCTATATACGAGAATATTCCGGCAAACACTGGCTCGAGCAAATAGACGATAGCCGCGACGCCCGCGCTTATATGCCTCTGCCCGTAGACCTGTAGTCCAAATGCTCCAATAGTGCATACAAGGGCGAGATACAATAGTACGAGAAAGGCCCTTACATTCATTAGAGGCTCGATACCGGTTCTAGCCAGCCCAACAGGAAGAAACACTAGTCCAGGTATCATCTCCAGAAAAACTATGAGAAGAGGATCAGCACGGCTGACATGTGACACCATGATGATCTGAGCCGCCCAGAAAACGGCTCCGAGGAGAACAAGGAAATCGCCAATGTTAAGCGCAACGTCTGGACGAGTAAGAAGATAGAGGCCTAGGAGACTCATCCCAAGGCTAAGGGCTAGGTATCGATCATACTTTCTTAGAACAAGCGCCATGTAGGCGTGTACAAAGGGAACGTTCATACCCGTTATAAAGGCGCTCTTCGAAGCCGTGGTTAGCCCGGTCCCCCAGCCCTGGAGCCATATGCCAAGAGTATATGCCAGGCCGACCAGGAGACCTCCCTTAACAACATCCCTAGTCAAGAGATGCCGCTTATACCACACATAAGGGGCCAGGAGCATGATAGTCAACAGGCTCCTCATACCAGTATAGAGTTCTCCACCTACATATCCTACAGCGACTTTTATCGCTGGAAACGACGAGCCCCAGAATATGCTCGTACCCAGAAGCGGTAGCAGACCCTTCAGTATCTTCTCCC
>WAOU01000005.1 GCA_015521095.1 Desulfurococcales archaeon
AAGGGATCACACTACTACAACATCTTCAGAATACTCCTCAAACTAGAAGAACCAAGTATAGAACCTGGCCGATCCAAAAAAGATACTGTTAGATATTTCCCCAATTATTTCGGGCCCCAACGATTCGGCACATGTAAGCCAGATAGTCATACATCAGGGTACCTTATACTAAGAAGAAAACATGACTACGCTTATAGAATCGAATATCCTGAAAGAACAAGGCCTAGAAGACTACCGGGTAGAATTGTAAAGCTCCTCGTACAAGCATATCAATCATACCTATGGAATAGGGCTTTATCAGTTCTCGTCAAGACATACAGTATAGATTATATCATGGAGATCAAAGATGATATAGGAGACAGGCTCGTTGGACTTTACTGCCCCCAGAGCAAGATCCGTGTCCCTGCAGGAACTCTTCCCTCTGGAAAAATTTCTCTCGGAGAGAGTATTTGGAGCCAAGTACTTGGCAAAGTACTGGACCAGGAAAAAGCTTGGGATCTTCTAGAAGAGATGGAGAAATACAATGTTCGTGGAGGCATCAGACCCATCCTATCGAGACCATGCCGTTCAACAATCATGCATAACCGTGGTCATAGTGTGACCGTCATATTTAGTTTGCCCCGAGGCTCCTACGCTACAGTCTATTTGAGGGAGTTCTTTGACCTAGACTGGATAAGGCAGTGTAAGGAGATTCTGTTAGGTGCTTGGAGATTAGCCACTATAGAACAATAACGTGCTGGCTAAATAGTACTGGTTGTTGACCTGTGCCAATACTAGCAAGCTAATATCGCTTAGTGGCACAGGAGACTCAATATATATGTAGAGGGTGAGTTCGTCAGCAGGATTCATGAGGAAACTCCATAATGGTAATATGATCGTTCCGGGATCGACGCCGGTTATCTCGCTTACCAGGTCCGAGTATTTGAAACCAGATGTCAAGTCTAGTATCACTGTATCACCTGCAACGATCATTGGCTTGTAGTCGTTCGCTTTAATTGTTGTATTCGAGTATATTGTCTGGCATGGCACTATGTTCTCCGACGCCACTACTAGGGTACCTGCAGTTGATCCCACTAGCTCTACTATCCCGTCTGTATCTATGTCGTCGGCTATGAAGACATAGACGTCTCTCACCGGGGGATTAATTGTATAGTCCACTGGAACCCGGTCCACGCTGGTGGAGAGGTTAAGGAGGGTTCCACCAGGCGTGCCTGGAACAACACTGAGGTATGGGCGCATAACGTCTCCGCCCATATTAGATAATGTTATCATCGTACAGTAGAGATATGTCCCGCCCGTAACGTTCTCCGCTGAATAAATCACCTGGCTCCTAATACCCGTAGTATACGACGCGACGGCATCAGCTATTATCTGCTCTTCCTGGCGCGCAGAAAATATACCTGTAAAATATGCGTAGAGCATGAGAGCAAGTACAAGAGTAGCACTGACAAGTATCATTAGGGTAATGGCCTCTCCTTGACCCCTCCTCGCTAATCTCTTATCCTTCGTCAATGTTCTCCACACACAGACATCCTATCACTAGCTACCATACCATTGGAAACAAACCTATACTAAATACCCGGTTGGATAGTTTCATTCATCGTTTTACCAGGAGGTGCTTCCAAGATAAATATATTATATCTAGGAACGACTTCAATATAACGAAGAATCCGGCAAGCTCCATAATATGGTGATTACGATTTGTCAACCATGCCGATCAAGCAGAGATACAAGAAACGAATAAAGTTGAAGAGAAAAGGCCAAAGCGAGATAATTGGAGGACTCATAGTACTAACCCTCCTATTCGCATTCGCCGTCCCTCTAATGATTAATATCTATTATTCCACGATCCAGACAAGTGAGCAGGCCCAACAAACATTCCAGCAACTAAGAACCCAATACAACGAAAAGATAACCGTGAGACCCTTAGACCCTAACAACGAGGCATACATAAGAGCGGGATGGATACCAGGTGTATTCATAAACAACACTGGGACTACACAAGTTACACTAGTCAAGCTCTATCTCCTAGATACGAAATCAAACAATATATATACTATACTCGACTTAAGGTACGCCAGGCCAGACCCGATTACTCCATTAATTAAATACATGTTGGTAAACGTGACAGTACCTGGAACCGGGGAACAACCTCCACCAGTAGGAGAACCGATAACATTGATGCCAGGGGAGAGTCTACTTATATCATTTAATGAATCCCTGCTTCCCTACCCCGGTAACCTTGTAGTTCTAGTAGAATCCTCGAGCGGAGTGATACACCCTATAATCGGGCAAGGAGGTGCTGAATCCCTCTATCCCGGCAGGGGGACTGGAACAAGTTTAGGTGTGGGACAGGGAGCCTGGAGAGGAATATTTAGCCCACAGAGCGGCTTCATACTTAGAGGAGCAGAAGACCTAGAAAAAGCTGGAACGTCATATACGTGGACACCTCCACTGAGAGTAGTCCCATACAAATATAGTGGATGGAGCGGATGGTATGTTTCGTCCTTCGATTTCTATACGAGCTTCATATATGATGATCCATTGTATCCAGGACTCTATTATCTCTATATAATTCCTGCAGAGAGATTCTATATTAGTGTCTATGACAGAAATACCGGAGACTCTTATCTCATTACAGTAGACAGTGGAGACGAATTAGAGATCAGAGGATTCCTAGGCACATATGATACTGGTTCAGATACTGATCCTTCAACTTACTTCAGCGGCTATGCATACATGATAAAGATCAATGGTGTAGTATACTATGTTGACAACACAACATACTATCTCGGCAGTAGAGGAATAACCACTCTAGACTTTGATTTAAACGGTGTAGACGAAGTTACCTTCTATAGCTACCTAAACGGACCCGGTATAACCACTCCGACAAATTATGACTCTGACGGAGACGGTTATAGGTACTATGATGCCAATGCTTGGACTTACATAGTTGGCAGAGATATATCTGGTGTAAACTATGTGAAGGTAACAGTAAAGGTAAATTATTACTGGACCCAGACTTATTCGGGTTCTTGTCCAGACTGGAACTATAGGAAGCTCAAAATATTTGCTATCGTTGTCTGGAAATATGATAACACTACCGGTGGATGGGATATATATCAATACCAGGCCTACTCATATACCAACATCAAGCCTCTTCAATTCCAAAAGACAGCAGTATTTCCCCTAAACAGCAATGGAGTCTACAGAATAGGCCTAATATTCTTCGACAATTATCGGGATTGGGACGGATACGGATACTCATGCTATACAGATTTCACATATTCACTAGAACACCTGATAGTAGAATACGGAATATATAATCCAATATTCGTCGAGAGCCCTCCCCTATACATTATAGCAGTACCAGACTCCAATTACATTAGTGACATAGGAGAAGTCGACCTAGCCCTTGCATATAATATAACCGACATAAACACTGCTAAGATACTAGCACAGAAGACACTCCTAAACAAGCTAACAGAAGAATTAAACTATGCCGGCATATCAGGATATACGATCATAACGAATACCTCAGATGCATGCAACCTATTGTTTAGTAACACACCTCCAAAATACGCGGTAATCTACTGGCTCCAAGGCGCAGTTCCTCTATCTGACGTCCTACCGTGTCTCACATCCGAAGAAGACGCCTTAGAATACATTATTGATAATCATTGGATTCTAGTATCACCCTTCGGAACACCCTTCGGAGGAGAAACAAATCTACAATACTATAACACCGAGTTAAACCTATTACCCGAAGGAAACTACACCGCAAATATAACGGATATAGGAATAGAATACCGCCAGAAGGCCTATGCCTTCTATCTCTTTAACACGGTACAATTCAAGACACTCGCATACATATCTCCAGCATACGACTACCTGTATGTCGCCAATGGCACCTTCTACACCAACACTTCAGGACTAATAGAGTATTATGGAACCAGTAGCTTCTGGGTATATAACCCAATTATAGGCGGAGGAGAAGGAACAGGAATGATCGTCATAAACCCAGTACATATAGACTGGGACTACACAAGAGACGGAGCCGTAGTAGACACAGTCATCCAACAAATCGTGTACTCCAGCCTCTCGGCATGGAGATACCTAGTATCAAACTACTAAATCTAAACCTTTCCCAAACTATAGAACTACAATATCCACAATTATTTTACACACATCTAACTACGTTCATCGAACTTCCTTGAATCATAAAGCTAGTGTACTCTACATTAAAGTACACTAACAAATACACTAGTTGATCAACCAACTAGTCCATAAAATTGAACACGTCTAAGACAAAAATTACTAAACAATTATAAAAATGATAGTATTTAAAGTAATACCATATAGCCTAGGTACCCTAAAATAGTGTCCCATCATATAGCCCATCGACCCCAAACCAGATACTATTTTTCCATAATAGTATTACCAAATATAAACAAAAACAATAATTAATATAAATTAAAACAACTAAAGAGATAATATCAATACAACGATAACCAAAGAAACAAATAACAAATAGGCTACCTAAACACGGCACACCAACAACCTTTCACACCATAACGTAACACCAAAAATAAACAAAAAACATAAAAATAAATACAAAAAATAACAATAATACCGTGATACGTTATGAAACGTATCAACCCCAAAAACGTACCGGTGGGCTATATCAGGCAACAATATCAAGGATAAAACATACCATAACGTAATACCTATCTCAACATTCCTCCAATCCTACATTTAACATCAAATCTGTAATTATTCTTATATTAAATAATTAACATTGAAATAATGAATACTTAGCCAGTAAGGCTCCACCCGGTTGAGTTAAGTGCCCCTTAACTCTACCACCCCAGCAAGAAAAGTAGAGTTAACATAAAGTTAACCACACAACAAGTAGAAAAAAAGTTAAATCTAAACACGATATTGTAAACCCTATAATAGAGGAAGATATTTATGACTTCACAAGCATCCTATAATGAAAGAATTAAGAGTAATATAGTTAATCTGATAGGGTTCCTAAGTGCAAATAAGAAAAAGATCCTATACATTATTATTTTAAACATAATTGTATTTTTAGGATTAATATACTATGAAAAACAATCATACACTCCCACCGAATCATTATATAAGAAAGCACTAGCGAACTATTCAATTATACTATTCTCGCAGTTATTGATATTCCCCATTCTATCACTATACGATAACTGGAAAAAACATCTACTAAAGATATCTGAGAAGCACCGAATGCAAACCCTAGAGAACCTTGAAAACTATTATAAGAATATCCAAAATAACGAAAACAGACAATACAAAATTAACATATATAAAGAAAAAACAAATATTCTTGAGAAAAAAACAGTATGGAGCCCAAAAACTAAATCCTCAAAAAATCTCTCGTTATTCATTCCAGGCTATGCTCTAGGATATGGCATATTCAAGTTAATAAAAAATGATCCAGACAAAGTAGTGCTTGTCCCATCAATTCCTAAACATACGCCCCAATGGCTATATATGCTAAAAATGCTACTAGAACCCTACGATGCAGATTTTAGAAAAATGCTACTCAATAGCGGCTGGAACCAGCTAAAATACCGTCCACAAGGAATTAACATAAATAAGGTTAATAGCGAATATAGTATTGAATTTCTTGTTGAGTCTGTGTCATATTATTATAGTTTCTTCACCGAGCAAGGCGTCGACTACAAACTCTATCCTGACAAGAATATAACACTTAGAGATATACTCTCACCTTATCTTTATTCAACCATCACACGGGAAAACAGCCTAATAAGAGAAATATTATTGGCACGCGATAATCCAATAGCGAATACATTAGGAGTAGAAATCTTGTTAATTGCAAGGGACGGCACTATTTTAATAAAACGACGGAGTAAGACTGTAGCGGTCGAGAAAGAAAAACTGGATCCTGGAATATCTGGTGGGCTAGACTGGAACTCTCTCATGTACTACTATCAGCAAAATAATCATGAGCCCGTTAAGTTGAGTGATGCGATAAAACATGAACTTGCAGAAAAGAGGAGCTCTCACCTGAGAGTATTGAAAACATGCGTCTATACGTGATTAGTATCACACGTAATCTCAGATACATGGGAAAAATGAACTTCCTACTGTTAGGCTACGCACCAGTGAGCTGGGATAAGCTATATAATTTGGACAAAACGGAAGCAGCTTTCGAGACAGGAAGTATTATTGGCATTAGGATCAAAAAACTATGGGAAGAAACCACGGATGGCGGGAAAAATGTAGATTTCTGCAAACTCCTAAAGTACGTCAAGACAGGGATTATAGATTATATTATTCACAATCTTGATAAATGTGAAAAAATAACCAACTGTCCCCTATTATTTGAAGGCTATTTTTGTACAGGAGACACCAAATGCTACCACGTAGATGTTAAACGTATATTCTTTAACAGAAGTAAAAAAGCTCTCTCATGGGATAGTGCCAAGCCCATAGATAGATCTGAAGCAAAGAAATACACGAGATACAAAGATTTCTCTGCTATCTTCCTAGTTATAATAAAATCATTATATGATGCATATAATGAATATTACTCGGATCATATATGACTATAGTTGAGGGAAGACAATAGCCTTATCGATACAATACTAGTAGACATGTAGTATCATTTGGTTGATCTACTAGTATACGGTCTAGTATACTATCTTTTCAGTATATTGATCAGACCTATATCTATGAGTCTTGTTAAACACTATCATCCTTCTATTGTTATCTTTAACTTATACTTGTTAAATGACTTTACTTTATTAGGAGAGATTTAAAAAATAAACGCTTGAGTTTCCGGGTGTTTGTGATATGGTGTCCGGCGAAGATGGCTACAATAGTGTTTTGATTTATTCTTCTATTATTGGTGTTTTGGAGAGGATTGGCGTGGCATTACTGCTTTTGTTAATGTTTGAGCATGGTTTTTCTTGTGTGTGGGGTTGTTTTTGGCTTGGTATTGTGTTTGGCTTGTCTGAGGCTCTGAGTCGTTCATTGGAGGTCGGTATAGAGGATAGTATTGGGGCTAGGAAGGCTAGCGTGGTTCTGGCTAGGCTTCGTTTGCTTGTATCGAGTAGCGTCATTGTTTTTGGAGGTGTTGGGCTGGCATTATTCTTGTTGGGATTGGGTATATTATTGTATATTGATGCTAGTGTTGGTTCTTTGATTTTGGGAGTTTCTATGGTTTTCTTGTTACCTGCGAGGAGTTTGCTGGGTTGGGTGTTGGCTCGCAGTGGTCTTTACCGGTTGGTATTGGGTTCTAGTGTGTTGGGTGTGACTCTTGGGTTCTTTATGGCTGTGTTTGAGGGTTCTGGCTTAGTAGGTGTTGTCCTTGTATTGTCTGGGGTTTATGTGTCTAGTTTCTTGATGTTGTTGGTTGGAGGTTGGCTCGCGGGTCTAGTATCTAAGAGGTATTTTAAGAAGGATATTAGGCTTGGCTCGTGTGATGTTCCTTGTCTTGCGAGTTCTGCTAAATATATTGTTGTCGGCATCGGAGTATTGCTCGGGCTCTCTTCTGTTGCGTTATTGGGATTGTTTGTTTTGTTTGATGGTGTTCAACGAACAGTATTAGTGCTATTTCCTAGATTTGGCTTGTTAGGTAACGTTCTTCACGTGGTTAGTGTTGGGACAGGGCTTGCTATAGGGATCGAGTATGGGTTTATCGTGTTGGGATTATCCTTTTTGTCACTGTTTGGTCTTGGTTCGCAAAGTCCATTGAGGGTATTATTGTCTGTTTAGCGATAGGCTATAGTGGGATAATTGTGGGATGATATGATTTTTTTCAGTTTTGGTAATAATTTCTAAGGTCTTTGACAATACTTTCAATGAATTTTACTATAAATATTTGTTAAGCTATATGAAATACTACAGTAAACCCACAGCCAAATCCTAGAGGTGCATAAGCATGGAAACCCTGAAAAGGGATTTGACCGTATTGTTGGTCATCGCAGTCTTCATAGCGATAATAGTCGTCACAGCCTTTGCCGGCAGCGGCGCATTCTGGTACAGCCAGATAATCCTACAGCTAGTAATGGCTGCTATCGCGTTAAAGATAGCTTTCCAGGAGGAGGGGTGAGTAGGATATGAGTACTACGGCAACAATATTTGCGACCCTAGGACTATACTTCGTAATAGTCCTCGTTATCGGCTTCATCTTTGAGAAAAAGGTTAAGGGGCTAGCAGACTATCTCCTCGGCGGTAGAAAAGTAGGACCCTACGTCATAGCCTTCAGCGAGAGAGCCAGCGAGATGAGCGGATGGGTAGGACTCGGACTACCCAGCGAAGGATTCTACTCTGGACTCAACGCAACATGGAACGCGATAGGATGCTTCTACGCGGACCTAATGAACTGGACCATACTAGCTAAGAAAATGAGGAGATTCACGGAGAAAGTAGGCGCACTAACAGTCCCAGAATACTATGAGTTCAGGCTAGCCGACAAGAGCGGAGTACTAAGAATAACGAGCGCTCTAATAATCATACTCTTCCTCACAGGATACGTTGGAGCACAGGCCACAGCCGCTGGAAAAGTATTCTCAAGCGTAGTCGCTGCAAGCGGAGGACAGGTGGCAGAGAGCACGATACAGACGTGGATTATTGTTGGAGCCCTCATAATGATCATCTACACCGTACTAGGAGGATTCTTCGCTGTAGCATGGACGGACTTCATACAAGGCCTATGGGCCCTACTAGGCTTCACACTAGTAGTACTCATCGCACTAGCAAAGCTAGGAAACCCCCTCGACAAACTCGCGACCTACACGATAAGCGAGGGATCACCGGTCACCTACACAGATATACATAACTTCTGGGGATACGAGTACACCGGAGCACTACTGATGGTAATAATACTGTCGTACATAGCGATAGGATTCGGATGGCCAGGCAACCCACACATAACAGTAAGATATATGGCCATTAAGAGCACAAAAGACATACCAAAGAGCGCCTTCGTAGCCCTAGCACTCCTACTAGTAATATACTACTTAGCAATGAGCGTCGGATGGCTAACAAGAGTAGCCATAACAGAAGGAGTAATGAGCCAAAACCTAGCTGACCTAGTAGCACAAGACGCGGAATACTCGTTCCCAGCACTAACAATGCAGTTCACCCACCCAATACTAGCAGGACTAATCCTAGCAGCACCAGTAGCACTAATGATGAGCACAGCAGACAGCCAGCTACTAGTAGCAACAAGCGCAATCATCGAAGACATCTATAGAAGAACACTCGCAAAAGACATCGACGAGAAGAAACTAGTCCTATACGGAAGAATCGTAACATTCATACTAGGTATACTAGCACTAATCTGGGCACTCTACTTCGAGAAGAGCGTCTACTACTTCGTACTCTTCAGCTGGGGAGGACTAGGAGCAGCACTAGGAAGCGTAACACTACTATCAGTACTATGGAAGCGAATGACCGCGTCAAGCGCCTTCGCAGGACTCATAACAGGAGCAGCCGGAGTAGTAATATGGAAGAGCTACAGCAAAGGCTGGATACTAATGCCCAACGGCGACCCCAACGGCGCACTAACAGCACTCGCAATAAGCGTCCCCCTAATAGTACTCATCCTAGGATACATCGGAATGTACCTAATAGAGAAAGACCCAGGAAAAGCCGCAAAAGGTGCAATAGCAGCAACAATAGCAGCAGGCATACTATGGATAATATGGGTCTTCCTAAGATACAAGCTTGACCCAGACTACACCGCATGGTGGTATGAGCTACTAATAAGCTTCCCAATGGCAGTAGTAGCATCACTAGCCACTGGAACTGTAACAACACCGCCACCAGAGGACGAACTTGAAACCATAATCAAGAACTTCTACGGAACAGAAACACAAGCAGTGACATCAATGAATGACGTAAAGCCTCTAGCCGTCACAGAAATCGACGTAATCAAAGCATACATGATCTACAAAAGACTCTAATCTCCAATTCAACCAAAATTAAACAATTATTTTCCCAAACCTACCAACCTCAAACACTAATGTTTTTCCCATAATACAATTCATTTTTCTACAATACAACTAGCACACCAAAATGAAGCCCAAAGCATCACCCATGTACCAGGAGGAGAAGACGCATATGAAAGCAATTAAACCAGCAATAGACGCTCCCCAAAACATAGTTAGAAAGTTCCTATATCCATATACGATCTATCGGATAGAAGTCCATGTAAAACGACCCCTCAAACCCCCACGAGTCTTCCAACTAATAATCTCCGTAGATAGGTTCCGAGCTAAAGGATTCATATCCGACATAATGCCAGAGTTAATAGACGTGGAAGGAATAACTATTCCTGCCAGACTCAATGACGAGCAAGCCGATAAAGTGGCTAGAAGGACAGCACTGTACTATACGTTGAAGAAGTGGAGAGTTGGAATAGCACCAGACATTATCATTAAAGAAAAAATAGACGCCTTCAAGATCTTCTGGCTAATTCAACAGGACAATAAGAAAGTTCTCGTCGACAGTATAAGTGGAGACTGGGAGGAGCTCGAGTAGATTTTAGAGCATATAATTAATAACGGGTCTTTCTATACGTTTTTTCCATACAAAATAGAATAATGTTCACGAACTTATTATTCATATGATTAATTTAGAGGTAGATTATTTTGACGATAAGAGCGTTCTGTGCGGATCAGCTTTTCACTGGGCATGAACTAGTCCACAACGGGTGTATAGTATACAAAGACAACCGCATAGTAGATGTCGGTAAGAAAGGTTCAATAGATGTTCCCGTTGACCTATTTGAACTCAAAGGATATACGTTATTGCCTGGACTTATTGATGCACACATCCATATAACAGGATTCAGGAGCGGAGACTATATCAAAGAGAGCCTACTTGTTCCCTATTCAACATTTGTTGCCAGAGCAATAAAGGACCTAGAATCAGTACTAATGGCGGGATATACGACCATTGTAGATGCTGGGAGCACTATTAGCCTCGAGCTGAAAAAGTCCGCAGAAGAAGGAGTAATAAAATCACCACGAATAGTAGCCTCAGGATACCCGTTTCCCAGACCTTCGGCCACGGAGACATACACTTTCTACCACAGAAATACGTCGACTCAAGGACAAGCAAGCTACGCATGCCCTTACAGAGCCTCCTCTGCGACGGAGCAGATGAATTTAGGAAAGCCACCAGATACGCTCTGAGAACAGGCTCAGACTTCATAAAAGTCTTCACAACTGGAGGAATTGCATGTGAGAAGGACAGACCCGAATACCCGTAGATGACGAGAGAAGAGTTCGAAGCCATAGTGGACGAGGCAAAGAGAGCGCAGAGATTTGTACACGCTCATGCTGAGGGAAGAGAAGGAATCATCGCAGCACTAGAAGCAGGAATCACACGTATAGCTCATGCAATACACTTGGACGAGGAAGGAATAGACCTCGCCAAAGAAAAGAACGCAGTCATAATACCCACACTCACGATTGTCGATCTCATTCTAAGATTTGGAGAAGCCAGCGGCCTACCCGAATAGGCACTACGCAAAACAATGGAGGCAAGAGAACGCCACATAAACAGTATAAGGAAGGCTTACAGATCCGGAGTAAGGTTAGCGACTGGAACAGACCTATTCATAAATAGCAACGAATACAACGTATACGGGTTAAACGGTATGGAGATACTCCTCCTCATAAATGGGATAGGGCTAACACCACTTGAAGCACTAGAAGCTGCCACAGTAAACGCCTCATACGTCGCAGGACTAGACCATGAAGTAGGAATACGAAACCAGAGTACAAGGCAGACTTCATTGCAGTTAAAGGAAACCCCTAGAAGACCCCTCACTCCTGCTAGGGCCAGAGAACATACATCTTGTAGTCAAAGAAGGCATAATCCAGAAATACAATGTTAGCCTTGAAGGCTAGGCCAGCCTAAAAGAAACCATTAGCTGGAAATCGAGTATTTTATTGGCGCCGGGGGCGGGATTCGAACCCGCGCGTCCCGTAAGGGACAACGGGTCTCACGTGCGGCGGGGAACCAGGCCCCTCCGACCTCGAGCCCGCCGCCTTGGGCCGCTCGGCCACCCCGGCACCCAGGGAATCATAGTTCGAAACAGCCAGCCTATATTTGTAAGGCCCCAGGATAATCTCTATGTCTCCTGCCTTCATAAATATGTGGTTCCAAAGAACTAACTCCTAGCATTATTATACTTTAACTTACATTTTCAATTAGAGGAGACCAACGATAAACATACGACACTGCAAGGTGGTGAATACAGGCAATGGTTTCGAAGAAAGGATTCGCGAGAACAATAAGAATACTACTAGACAACGGGTTTAGATTCACGCTTATAGGAGGAACAATAGTTGAACTAGCTCTGAGTAGCAAAGATCTAGGCCCTGACATTGATTTGTTCGCTGAAGAGCCCGGAGTCCTACTCGGAGAACAGGAATATTATGAATTCGCCGAGTCCCAGGGATGGGTAGTAGGTCAAACCTGGCTTGGAACCCCTAGAATTATTGCAAGAATTGAACAGGAAGAAGTTCCTGTCGAGTTCTACGATAACATCTACGACTTCTACGTTCCAGAGGACATGTTGAAAAAATCGAAGAAAATCAAGGTTGGGGGAGTATCGATAAAATCCATATCGCTAGAGGATCATATCGTGTTAAAAGCCAATAGCGGGAGAGGAAGCGATATAGAGAGACTGAAAGAGATAGGTAGATTGATAAAGAAAAAGAAGCTGAAGATAGATCCGCAAAAAATATACGAGTCTGCATCGCTATTCGACGATGAAAAAGTAATACTTAGAAGAATAATCGACTCGGGGATTCCCCTCAAATAATACTGTATGACATGAATCCTGGAATAATCCATGAAATAAAAGTGAAGAAACGCATATCACCTTTCTAAGATAAACCAATTGTATCGAGCAATAATATAGTGATACAATTTAAGGAGGAGCGTGTAAGAATCTTGCTTTCAAATAAGGGTACAAGAGTGCTCGAATGCTACAAGCTCATGAAGCCTTGTAGTATAAAGGTATTAGCCACGCTTGGACCAACTAGTATGAAATACGAAGTAATTTCATCAATGGTAGAGGCAGGAGTAGCAGGCTTTAGGATAAACATGAGCCATGGTTCGCCCAGTGTCTGGGACGAGATGCTCAAACTTATACTCGAGGCAGAAGAACAACATGGAGTCTATCCTGCCATAATATTTGACCTTGAAGGTCCCCGTATCAGAATTGCCCAGTCGCCCGCGACACACGTAGAGCCAGGACAGAAAATCAAGATATGCGACGATGAGCAAGAGGAGTGTCTCAGGCTAACTCATAGAGGGATTGTTAATCACCTCGAGCCTGGAGATATAATACTAGTAGACGATGGAAAAACCGTGCTCCGTATACTAGAAAAACACGATGAAAGCGTTACAGCCCTAGTCGTAGGAGGATACAGTCTCGAACCCGGGAAAGGCATCGCCGTCCGAGGCAAGCATATTCCATTAGAACCCCTTACAGAAAAGGACCTTCAATGCCTCGACTATCTCCAGGGCAAACCTGTTAGCCACATCATGCTGTCATATGTAGCTGATGGAGACCATGTGAAACTCCTCAGACACGAACTAGAAAAACGAGGTCTCGACCATGTCGACATAATGGCAAAAATAGAGACCCCACGTGGAGTACAGAACATCGATGAGATCTCAAAGGAAGCTGACGCCATAGTAATAGCACGTGGAGACCTAGGAATGCACTATCCACTCGAGGAAATACCACTAGTCTCATCCAAGATCGCAGAAGCAGCCGTCAAAAACTATAAGCCCCTCATAGTCGCGACCGAGATCCTAACAAGCATGATCGAGAGACCAATACCTACACGAGCCGAGATAGTAGATATCTACAAGGCAGTGGAGCTAGGAGCAGACGGCCTATTATTAACGGGCGAGACCGCTATTGGACGCTTCCCAGTTAAAGCAGTAGAATGGGCCCTTAGAGTAGCATCCCTTGCCTCATCAAAGATAAAGTCTCCAAGACCAGAAGCCCGAGGAGTAGCATATAGGCTCGCACTAGCACTAGTAGAAACAGCCGAAGACATAGACGCTCCAATCATAGCTTACACTATGAAAGGCAGACTCCCTAAGCGGATTGCCAGCTTCAAGCCCACCATAAAAGTATACGCCGGGACAAGAGACCCCCTTATCTATAGAAAACTAATGGTTCTAAGAAGCATATTTCCGATCCACGTTGAGGCAACAGACTACCAGGAAGGCTTAGAGAGGACATCAAGTACCGTCCTAGAGAGGCTAGGAAGAGACAGTACATTTGTTGAAGCCTCATGGAGCAGGGAGAACAGAGTCTTCCAAATAAAAGTCAGGAACATCCACTATTAGCTCTATGAAACTATAATGATTGAAAACAAAAGTAGATAAAATTAGCTTAGTGCTTGATACGATAACCTTTCTCCCTTAACCTAGATATCGCGAGATCCCAATAATCTCCGAAGTCTTCTGGCTCAACACCATACCACTCAACGAACGCCTCAACGAGCTCGGTCAGACTGGCCTCGTCCCTATTCTTGAATCTCTCGTCTTCTCTAAGTATTCTTACTATAAACTGTTGTAAATCCTCGAGCCTGGTCCATGGATACTGGAACCAGGTCCAGTCCTTAACCTCTATATGGTAATAGTCGGGCTCAAATTTTGCCACGGGACTGATCCATTGTAGGGCTGCTACTTTTACTTCGGCGGGTTTCCACTCTTTCTGAATATAGTCGCGTGCAAGTAGAAGAGTCTCTCCTGTATCAACAATATCGTCGACTACGAGAACCTTCTTGCCCTCCATATCGACCTTGTAGGGATACTTTAGGATAGCTTTTTCTGCGGCTTTAGCGGCCTCGGTCCAGTGCTGGCTCTGTACGCTGAGTAAATCTGTTATATCGAGAAAGTCGCATAGAAGTCTTGCCGGAACATATCCTCCTCTGGCAACTGCTACGACTACGTCAGGAGTCCAGCCACTGTCTTTGATTTTCCGTGAGAGACCCTTTGTCCACTCGACTATTTCGTCCCAGGATACTATTTTTACAGGAACCTTGACCATTTTGGGCTGACACCAAATCCTTGATTATAGATCTAGTAGGGAATAAAAGGATAGTGGGCGTCTAGTATTGTTTTTTACATGACTATGTAAAAGGATTCAGCCGGTTACACTGGATATTTTCTTCCTATAGGATCCCGGTATAACAGTACAGGGATCTTGTCTCCCGGTTTTAGATTTTCGGCTCCTGTAAACGCGATTCCGTTGGCGAGGACTAGTCCCACATTTGCGCTGCTCAACTGGTATACCTTGTTTAATGGAGTAGCGTAGTACACGCCGTCTCTGTATTCTACGCGAACCTTGATTGGCCTGGGCCTCCCCGCCTTGATGCTATCGGTGAGGACGGCATCGACTATATAGAGTGGCGGTGCTCCCTTCTCCACGTTACCGAGGTACCTGAGATATGGATACACTAGTCGTATGAATCCATGCAGGGCGCTAAGTGGATAGCCTGAGAGTCCTATTATAGGCTTGTTTCCTACTATGAAAGCGCTGGTAGGTCGTCCACCCTTTACGAATAGTCCGCGGAAGAGTAGTTCTCCTCCTATGTCGTCTTTTAGCTGGTAGAATAAGTCTATGTTGCTGGGCCCTGTACCGCCCGTTAAGAGGACTACGTCGACGTTGTCTAATAGGTGTTTAATGTACCATGCTACTGCCTCCTTATTGTCTGGTAATAGGACGCTGTCAACTATCTCTACCCATGGCAAGTACTCGTATATGAAGGCTTCTAAGAGTCCACCAGTTGTTGCTACTACCTTACCCTTATACACTTTCATCTGTGTACTTATTGGATCACTCGGGACAATGAGCTCGTTACCTGTGCTAATTATTGCTACCCTAACCTTCCTATAGACCTCTACCTCGGTTACTGCAACTTCTAAGAATCCGACGACATCGTATACTGTTAAGAGCTGGCCTCTCTTTGCCAGGAGCTGGCCTTTTCTTGTTATACTGCCTCTGGGATCGATATATTGGTGGGGCTCTATCTTATCTTTAACAATAATATATCCGTCCTCGACCTCAACCTTCTCCTCAGGAACCACCGCATCTGCTCCATCCGGTAGATAAGCCCCGGTTGTCACATAGACGGCCTCGCCCTCGCCGATCTTAATACCAACATCGCTCGTCCCGATAACAGCCTCGCCAACTAGTTTTAGCTTGCCTGGCGTATCACTACTACGAACAGCGTAGCCGTCGTATGCGCTTTTATGGCGTGGTGGCCAGTCGAAGGGAGCATGCACATCCTTTGCAAGTACATGGTCGGGAGACTCCCATACAGGGACAATAAATGATTCCGTTACCGGGCGAGTATGACTCTTCAAAATCTCTAAGGCCTCTGGCACAGGAGTAAGTTTTCCGAGATACCTCGACACTTTAATCGCACCATATATTATAGTGCGATGCCATATCCTAAAATATAACTAAACGTCTAGATACTTGTATGCTGGAGAAATATAGTATCGGAAACCTAGACATAGCCTCGGCCAGAAACGACCAAGCAACAAGATCAGGGTATCTACCAGTATTGAGGTGACGACCACTGACCACTAGATCGACAAGACTCTACCTAATGATAATAGGAGTAACAATAGCAGGCATAGCCGCAGGAATAGCCAGACCATCCATTGCCTACTATGTAAAATACGATCTACAAAGCACGATGCTCTATGCCGCAGGATTAACAAGCGGATTCATGATGGGAAGAGCAATCACAAGTATCCTAGGAGGAGTCATAGGAGACCTTGTACCAGAGAAACGCTGGATAATGTCAGGAATACCAATAGCCCTCTCAGCAATACTGATCGCTATTATTCCATTTCTAGAGGCTCCCAGCCTTGTCCTAGTAATAATGGGTATATGGGGACTACTAGCTGGACTAGCCTGGCCAACCGCACAGGTAGTAACAGCCTATCTAGACGAGAAGGGAGGCAAGGCATTAAGCTACTATTTCGCTGCAGGAAGCCTAGGAATCTCTATAGGGAACAAGCTCTTTGGAACACTCCAGTTATCCTATACCAAGCTTATCTGGCTAGGCGCACTACTCATGGCCTTGTCCTCGTTCCTGATAATCGCTAGCGCATGCTGCATCTCGTGGATGCCGAAGAGCAAGATCAAGCATATAAAGAAGAGCCTGCTTGACATAAGAGTAGTATTCGTACTGGTCTCGGCACTCGTTTTAGGCATGATGAGCGGGGTCTTGAAAGAATTCTTCTACATATATAGTAACGAGGTATACGGCATCGGAAAAGAAGGCCTCGGAGACCTCCTCCTAGTATCCGGGCTCCTAAGCGTAGCCGCCGGCCTCATCGCGGGATATGCAAGCGATAAATACGGGCCCGACAAGGTTCTATTGCCTGTTCTGGGAATAACAATACTGGGAGGCATTATACTTGGGCTAGAGATTAGATCCCTCATCGCCCTATACCTAGGTTATCTCTTAGCCGTATCCGGCGTTCGGGCAAGCATGCCCCTGACACGGAACGCAAAGATAGTTAGTAGAGCAGGAGGCACAGTA
>WAOU01000006.1 GCA_015521095.1 Desulfurococcales archaeon
CTGGGTAGGAAGAAGAAAATACTATACGTACCGCCCGAGCATCTACGCCCGCTAAGGGGCTAGCTATAATATTCGCTCTTTCCTCATATAATTAAGGCTAAAAATCACCTATACTAGTAGGGGCTGGTAATAATGACAAGGAAGATACTTTCATCGAAGAACATCACTTGGTCGGAAGCAAAAGAGATCCTACAAAAAAGAAAACAAGAGAGTAGCGGCGGCATACTAGTAACGCAGGAACGAGCATGGGAATATCTAAAGACCTTCGCTGTTCTCGACGCTGAAACAGCGAGGAAACTAGTTAATGAGCTAGTAAACGAGGCATCTATAGATGAGGATCTAGCAGTAGTAGTGGCTAACATGTGTCCCTCGACGAAGGGAGAGATAAGATCTATACTTGAGATGAAGAAAGAGATACAGTACAATGAAGAAGTTGTAAATAAAGTAAAGTCTATCGTTGACAAATATTGTCAACCTACTATAGAAGAGTAACCATAGAGTGCTCGAACCAAAAAGACTCTACCCAAATATGATGGTTATATGGTTTCGTTGAGATTAGGAACGTAGGGGCGTTTTAGCTATACTCCTTATAGGCTAGATCTATATTCTATAACTTACATATAAGTATTATTGTGGAGCTGTGGGGAGATGAAGGGTCCGAGGGAGAGATACCGCGATAAGAGGCATGAGGCGGCCCCGATAGTCTCGCATCCAGCTACAGAGATAGAGGCAATTATACTCGATTATCTTCCTAAAGGGTATTATGCTGATCCACACAGAGAGCATCGTAACAGGCCCGTTGCCCAGGCACTTGGACTAAGGAATTTTGTCCTACTAGATGGGATCCCCCTCGAACCGGTGGAACCCCTGGAGTATGTCTCACTTGCAAGAGAGATTACAAGAACTCTTCCAATCGAGATAGGGCCGGGAGGAAGACCAATAACTAAGACCGTATATCTAGCCTGTATGCCCGGAGCAGACAAGCACATCTACTGCTACCCATTTGAGATCAAAGACCCCAAGACAATGAGAATAGTCGTTGAGGCTGTTGAGAGCGAAGACCCCAGAGTAATGGTTGTAACTAGCCTAGAAGCATTAAAAAGCGTGGCGAAAGAACGCGGATTACCAACAAAGATACTAGTAGTGCCTAGACGACCATTAACCTATAATGACCTATCAGACTTCGCGAAGAAGACCCTAGAAGAAGCCCTGAGAAAAGTTATAACCGATAGAGAAGAATTCTTCGTTGAATTCTTCAACATAGCTGCTCCTATAAACATAAGACTACACAGTCTAAACCTACTGAAAGGAATAGGTAAGAGAGTACTCCTCCAGATCATTAGAACCAGGGAAAGACACCCCTTTAAGTCCTTTAACGATATAAAGAAGATCATAAAGGCAGACCCAGCAGACGCATTAGTCGAAAAAATACTAGAAGAAATACGTGGAGAAGCAAGATACTATCTGTTCGTTCCTCCACCACCTGGATCCAACGAACCATTCCTCAATTACATGGATTACATTAGAAAACACATGAGGAGACGGTGATAAATAATCGAAGAACTCAGCCCACATCAAAACCTTAGAAAACTACTTCTATCGATTCTAAGTAGACATGGGCTACGTCCAAGAAAGAAATATGGACAACATTTTCTCGTTTCACGAAAAGGAATTAGATTATTTACAGATACACTCTCTGCTCTCACTCCGAGTAGTTGCCTCGAGATCGGGGTAGGCGTTGGATTCCTTACTTTCTATTCCTCTAGGATTGTTCCTAGGATAATAGGCGTTGAAATAGATAGAAGTCTAGCCCAAGCCTCACAAGAAATACTATTGAATACTCCCAATGTCCTCGTTGTAATAGGAGACGGGTTAAGAATGCTCGACGCATGGAGAGAAAGCTGTCTTTATTCTAACACTCCATATAATCTAACTAGCCAGATAATAGCACGTTCTGCAAAAAACAACAATATAGACGTACTAGTGCTAGGTGTCCAGTATGACTTAGCCAGGAGGATCCTCGCATATCCGGGCTCCAAAGATTATGGCAGGTTAACCGTGATAACAAGGCTATTTTTCGATGTTGAGCAGGTTGGTTTTATTCCGCGTTCATGGTTCTACCCGGTTCCAAAGGTGGAATCATCTGTCCTTTTACTAAAGCGTAAGCGTCCTTGGAAACCAGAATATAATGTTCTGGAGCAGTTGACTGCATGTCTATTCAGTCAAAGAAATAGGAGAGCATCTAAGATAGTTGCGAGGTGTGCTCCCGGGACTCGGCATGATATAGCTCCAGGAATAAGAGTGAGGGACCTGGATCCTGAAACCATATTGTCCCTAATCGAGGAGCAATATAATTAGATCAATGCATAATATCTGATAAAGCATTGGTAGCCGAGTATGTCATTGATAGAGAAGAAAGACAAATCGGGTTCAAACATTATCGAGGATATAATTGAGAAAATAGAGTACAGTCATTGTACTTATCCTCCATCAGACGACTCACTTCTAGGCATATCACTTATACTAGAACTAGCTAAGAGACAGTACAAGTTCTCCAAAGTACTCGACCTCTGCACGGGCACCGGTGTCCTAGCCCTCGCCGCCCATAGATTACTTGATCCAGACCTGCTAGTTGCCGTCGATATTTCGCCTTACGCGGTGGAGGACGCTAAGAGGAATCTTCCGGGCGATGTACTCGTTATCAGATGTAACCTTGCAGAGTGTATACGCGGGACATGGGATCTTGTAATAGTTAACCCTCCCTATCTCCCATTTACCGATGACGTGGATAACTGTGATGGATTTCTGGTTAATACCTGGAGGGATACCGGGGTTCTTAGAAGGGCATGTCTTCAATCGGCTAATATTGCGGATTCGGTTCTTTTCATATATAGTTCTTTGTCTCCTCTCGATGTTGGAGAATGTCTGTCCTCGAGAGGCTTCGATATAAAGCTGAAACTGGCCAGAGGATTCTTCATGGAAAAAATATATGCGGTATACGCGGAGCGAACGTTCAGGGAGACGTGATAGGATGGCTAGATTGAGACTAGTTCTCGTAGAGACGGAAGGTGGAGTAAATCTTGGGATGATAGCGAGGCTCTGCGAAAACTTTGACGTAGACGAATTCTACCTAGTTAATCCTAAAGCAAGCCTCGAGGAGGCTAAAGAGTACGCTGTACGTGCCGCACATAGACTCGATAGCGCAGTTATAGTAGACTCGTTTGACAAGGCTTTGGAAGGCGTTGATCTCAGTATCTGTACTTCTGCCAAGACCAGTGAGAGAGATGTACTAAGGGAGCCTATAACCGTGCGTGAGGCTGCGGATCTTTTCTCCGAGATAGATGGTATTGTTGGACTCGTGATGGGTAGAGAAAGCGTCGGTTTGACACGCGAAGAACTCAGGAAATGCGATATACTTAGCCATATACCTAGTAGTCCCAAGTATCCGGCTCTGAATCTTGCGAACGCGACAGCGATATATCTATACGAGTTCTATCAGGCTAGAACTAGAGGCTCCTCTACGACCAAGCCTAGCTCCAGGACTATAGGATTACTTGACGCATATACTAGAGCCCTCTCAGAAATCCTCATACATGACGAAATAAAGCAGAAAGACGTGGTTCTCGCCCTTAAGAGAATAGCGACGAAGAACATTACTCGCAAGAGAGAAATAAACCTACTAGTCTATCTCTTATCAAAGGCTTGTAGGAGGATCGAAGGCTGTGAAGACAAAGTATCTAGTTACATGCAATCCAGGCCTTGAAGACATCGCTGCTAAGGAGATCACCGAGGAATTACCTAGTGCAAGGATACTTCTGCGCAAGGAGTATAAGGGAAGGATAATTGTTGAGGACGAGCAGGACGAATATGTTATGACTCGGCTGATAAAGCTACGAAGCATTCACTCCGCATACATACTATTGGCTCAGGACACTGTTAGCAAGACTATTTCAGATCTCGATAAAATCTATGCAATTGTCAAGAACTCGAGCATAGACAGGTATATTCCTGCTGGAGCCTCATTCGCTGTTAGAGCCTCGAGAATAGGTGAAGGACACGAGTATACGAGCATGGATGTAGCCAGGATAACGGGAGACGCTGTAGGGAGAGTTTATCTTGAACGATATGGTAGTGCTCCTCTCGTCAGATTAAATTCTCCGAGCATAACAGTGTATGCCGAGATAGACGAGGATATCTACAGACTGGGTATAGAAATTACAGGCGAAAGAAGCCTTCACAGAAGAGGATACAGAATATATGATCATCCAGCCGCCCTTAAAGCTACACTGGCCTATTCAATGCTTAGACTCATAGGAGCCCATGATAACAGTGTCGTTATGGACCCAATGTGCGGAGGAGGTACTGTTGCTATAGAGGCAGCTCTCTTATTCGAGAATTCAAAGATTCTCTGTGTAGACAAGTTATCAAAACACATACGGGGAGCAACAATAAACGCATTAGCTGCAAGAGTCTATAATAGGATACACTTCTATGTACACGATGCAAGAAGACTCGAGGAAATAATTCCTGAAGATAGCGTCGATTTCGTTGTAAGTAATCCCCCATACGGGATACGCATGGGGGATCCTACTAGTGTCAGAAGACTCTATAGAGATTTCCTGCCCAGCCTATACAAAATAATGGCTCCCGGCGGAAAAGCTGGTATAATCACTGCCGACTCACACTACTTCGCAAAATATGCTAGAGAGGCAGGATTCAAAATAACAAGTGCCAGAAAAGTAAGACATGGAGATCTCTGGGCGACTATTTTCATACTTGAGAAGCACTAGACGCAGGATAATCTTTATAATCCATACCGTGTCTAGAAAATCATGGCCCGTGCCGCGGTAGTATAGCCTGGCCTAGTATGCGGGCCTGTCAAAGGCCCAACCTCCGCCCCCATAATTATCGGTGCATCCAGAAAAGTCTAGTAT
>WAOU01000007.1 GCA_015521095.1 Desulfurococcales archaeon
CAGCCATCCTAGATCACCTCACCATTGCAACAGGCTTGTCGTTTATGGCATCGAGGCCTTTCTTGATAACGTAGCGTAGGGTTTCGCTCATTGTGAGGAAACCGTTTTCTGCCTGGACCCGTTTTAGCCTCTCATAGAGGGATTCTCCGAGTACGACCTGGATCCTGTACATGCCCATTTTATCACCTCATTTCTCTTTTTTGTTTCATTTTTCTGAAGTAATCAGATGCCTTAATAAATCTTACACAATCAAATGAAGACGAAAACAAATTTAAAGTATGATGCTCAATCTGAGTATCGGTGTGTAAGATTGAGTGGTGGTGGTTTTACCACCAACTGGTGCCGAGAAATTACATGCAAATACTGCGGATACACCTGGTGCACTAGAAGTAAGAAGGAGTATGTTACTTGTCCAAGATGCCAGCGTAAAACCCCAGTATATACGGTATCAATAAACGAAGTAAACAAGCTATTCAAAAATCTAATCAAACAAGCAGATGACTTCGAGTACACGATGTTCGAGTTAATTAGAGTTCTTATTATTAATTATATAAGAGAAAAACGGCTCAAAGAGCAACTATTACTTGAATTAAAGCAATTATTGGATCAATATACAAACCATAAGAAGAGAATCACTCTACAGACAGCTGAAGACTGGTGGTAAAACCACCACCACTCAGATTGATTCAAAATTAATAAGATAGAAGATATTCGATGATATATTGGTGTATCTAATGGGGATATGCAAAGTTAGTAAGAAGATAGAAGACGTTATCATAGCATTAGACGAAAAGCCTATGCGCCGTATGGATATCGCGTATAGACTTGGGATCGGCGGGGGCACTGTTAAGAAGATAGTGGATTGGATGCTCGAGAATAATCTTGCCGAAGAGGTTCCAGTCTCAAGATTTAACGTCGAAGTGAGACTTACTGAGAAAGGGAAAAAACTAGCTAAGCTAGTTAAAGAAATACAAAAACTCCTAGAGGAAGAAAACTAAACTAATAGACGCGATCTAATCCGTTCTATTATATTCTGCCTTATAGATGCAGAGGCTAGTCTCCATCTATATTCTACGTCCTGTAACGTGTTTGGTTTTGGTTCTCTCTCGAACAATTCATACTCTATGAAGTCCAGCAGAGCACTCACGACTTCCTCACACGTCATGGTTCATCACTCGATATAACTAGAATCGTTATATCCTGGCTATGAGTTTTTCATTGAACAAAAGATAAAATATGTGGGAGAGGCTCCAACGGACATATAATTTACTAGGCGAAAATAATTAGAAGCCTGGAGTAATAGCGGCTATAGCTATAATGTATACACCCATTATTGTCTCTATCGAGTAGAACGCAAGTGCTATTATTGGTAGCTTTCGGAGCAGATTGTTCTGTCTTCCTATAAGATATGCGAGTGCCAGGGTTTGGATTGGTAGCACTAGTAGACCTATAGCTCCTATCTTGTACACGGCTAGAAGAGTTGGAACTATATAGGCAATAATAAGCATAATGCCAACGCCTATATCGAACAAGTATAGTACAAGTGGAAAAGCCATTATTAAGCCTAAGACTAGAAGTCCCCTTAATAGATAACGGAGACTCTCCCGCATAAACGTACACCGATTAATGGGAAAAAGATTCATGGAATTAAATGGGTTATCCCTCTATTTTTATAAAGTCGATGCTTGCATATGCCTTAGCTTTTCCAGGTATTATGATAAACGAACCTCCTATCACCTGGGTCTTCAGTCCTATTTCAATATAGTAGTCGCCAGGTGAGAGAGTGGTATTGTACTCGTAGTATAGGCTTAGTGTTTTCACGATAAAGGTTTCGTTGTCGAGTTCGATGACTAAGTTCTCCCATTGCTCGACGACTGTATTCGTCGAGTCAATTATCTTTATGACTATGAATATTCGTTCCCTTACGTCATAGTAGTCTAAAAGAGTATAGTTTAGTGTGACACCTACCTGTATTTGATGTGTTCCGCTAGTGTCTGTTCTAAACTTGAATTTTGCATAGGAGTATGCCCATGCCTCGCCACTCATAGCTGATATTGTAGTTGCGTTTATCCATCTTCCGTAATCATCTGCTCCTATCGTTATATTGTATCTTTTAGGCTCGAATCCACAGCTTGGGTAGCATCCTCCTCCAACCTCTACGAATTCTACTCCACCGACCCTTGCAACAGCCACGTCTACTGGCTGTCTCCCATACTTCTGGGCGAAGTCTAGGTATACTTTCAGTGCCTTTATTGCAAGCAGGGTGCTCTCGGAGTTCACTATTGCGAACGGCCACTCGCTCGGCATAGGCCTAAACGCCTTTCCTATATCAATACCGAGTTTTGCTAGGTATCCCGTAACCTCGTCCCAGCCACTTGTAATGGTATCAATTATTCCCCAGGCACTGGGCTTTAGTATGTATGATCCTATACTGTATGCCGCTGGCCACCATCCCTTGAATAGGGCTAGGCGTACTAGTCCCCATGGGGTTTCATGTTCGTATCTCCACTGTGTATTTACTAGTATTCCTGCGAGTCTATCGGCCATGTATAGTATGTTTTGATCGCTTATGTATTGGTCTCCTGTGACTTCATAGTAGCGGATTAGTGCTATTAGCAGGACGCTGTTCAGGTATATTGGGTAGCCCTTATACTCGTAGGATACGAATTCAGATAGTTTCTGTCCTGTAGTTATCCATGTTGGATCAAGCATTGCATAGTGTAGTCCATAGCCGTCCCATCGTCCTTCCCATAGTGCATGGGCTATTAGTTGCTCGGCTTCTGATGCCTTGCTTGTCCCGTACTTGTTTAGCAGGTGTATAGCTTTTAGGAGACTGTAGAGGGGTGCGTCCTCCCATCCTCTAATGCCTGCTTCTAAGCTATAATCGGTTGGAAGAGCGTCGAGGATATACATTCTGCTTCTGTATGGGTAGTTTAGGAGTGTCTCGGACTTGTCCCAGGGGTGTGCTTCGTAGCCGTTTGCTAGCCATGTTTTTTGCGGGTAGTCCCAGTAGTTGTCTGGGTAGCTATTGCTTCTTCCCCATATCGGGTCATATACGTCGTACCAGAAGCCCACCTCCTCCATAGTCATTAGGAGTCCTTGGCTTAGGCCGTATTCCTTTTCCTCGTACATGAGCCAGCCTGCTAGCTGTGTTGAGTGCCTTGCAACATAGCGGGCACTGTGGAACTTGTCCCTGTTGCTATCGGTTATGTATATTGTAGTGCTGAAGCCTTCATTTACACTGGTATACTTGTATGGGTCCCTTGTTCCTACTAGTAGGGTTATCGTGTATTCTGATTTGTCAACGTTTATCGTGAGCTTGTCGGTTGATGGGTCTACGTTTTGGAGCCTCGCGTATATTATGATGTCGTAGTCTTCGTCGCTGTCTACGTTGAAGTAGTATCTCCACGCCACGCTGTACTGTGTTACTTCGACGAGCTCGGTCTTATACAATAGGTCTCCTGGGTCCAGGAAGCTTCCAGGAATATAGATTTCTCCATTGTATTCTACGGATATGGTTGGGCTTGGATGATCTGGCATTACATACATATAGTTGCCGAGGGGCCTTATAGCGGTTTTAACAGCCTGGACCCCTAGGTTTATCGCTTCCTCTACATACGATAACGGCATCGTTGTATCGGCTCTTGTCGTTAGGCCGAGTACTCCAGGGAGTATTATGCTTAACAGTAGGAGACCCAGCAAGAATATACTAGACGCCTTCTTCATGGCTCATCGAGTAAAGGAGTAGACCGTAGTATCCGATAGAGCCACCGAAAAATAGATCACTCAACACTGCTCAAATATACTCAAGCCTGCTCCCAGCCAGCCTAGCCAAGAACCCCACAACTAGACTAACCATTAACAGGGCAAAGCCCATACTAGCCCCCAGCCTCGTCCCAGCCACTAGACTACTGGGTTCCTCGAGTTTCTGGATGTAGTCAGCCGTTATCTTGTAGAGATAGAATGGATCCCGTAGATACGCGGTTGCGTCATTGTGTGGCTCTATCATGCTACGCTCGTGGTACTCGTTCCAGGAGTAGATGGCTATTATTCTGACCTGGTCCTGGTGTTCTAGTACCCATTCCCACTGTCTCTGGTACCAGCCCCTGGATAGGTCTGGATCGTACTGTGGCACGCCTCCAGGCCTGAAGTGCTCATCGTCGTACCTCGGGGCTAAGGCCACGTAACCATTCTTTCTTATCCTTAATTCTCCTGTTAACTGCTTGTCGTAGTCTGGCCATAGGTCCCAATCCTTATACCCTGATCCATCCACCCCGTTACCCACTATTCTTACAGCATAGCCTGACGCGTTGTCTGGTTTATAGGTCTCTCCTACTGGGTTGAAGGCTAAGACTAGTGGCTTGCCATCTAGGTAAAGATAGCTGTCTGGGTACCTGCCGATGTAGTTCTCATCTATATAGGCTAGGGTCTGGTTCCACCATGTAGCATTGTAATTACTGGGATCCTGGCCTAGATACGGTTCCACTAGTATAACGGCTTTCAGCCCGTACTCTGCTAGTAGCTCGAATACTTTCCTTGCATTCAGGTCTGTAAAGTGTCCTGGTCCCCACCACGAGATTATCAGGCAGTCGATCCCAGCTTCTCGTATCCATTTTAGCTGTTTCACGAGGATGTCGATGTAACTACTGTTGTAGAATCCGAGGACTGGTGTATCGAGTATGTTGGTCCAGGGATGATCTGGCCCACCATACCATGCATAGTAATAGGTGCATACTATTGGGCTGTTTTCTGCTTTTGCTTGTATGAGGGGAGATAAGGCGAGCACGGTTAGGAAAAAGATTGTTGTTATATGTATGGCCTTCATTGTTCCTAGCGGAATAGTTTTGTGAGTGTGTTCAGTATCTTGTCCATCATCGCTATTGCAAATGCGAATCCTATTAGTGTCGCTATTAATGGCATCAAAGAGACTAGCATGTTGCTTATGTCTCTGCTTATCACGCTGGGATCGTCCTGTGCCTCTATTGTTATTGTTCCAGCAGTGAAGGCTGGAGTTGTCGTGTTACTGCTATGGGCCCAGACGTCTCCTAGCATGGGGAAGTTTCCATTAACCTCGTACAGCACGTTCCCGCTTGGATCAAGTATCTGGAGTTTGTCGCTCCAGTACCTGACAGTTATACTGGGCATGGTCTTCCAGCTACCTATTACTTGATCAGTTGTTACGCCAGCCGCTGGAACGTGGAGCACTAGGTCGCCGTTTGTTTTCACGAATATGATGAATACTTCGTTTGTCGTACCGTTTTCTCTGAAGCTCAGGGCTAGGTTGTCTACTCCAGTATTTGGCTGTAGGCTGTTGAATCCTATCACGATGAGTCTAGGCGGTTCTACCTGGAACTGGTAGCTTCTATCTACAACTGTGGGATCAACAGTTACGCTCACAGCACCAGCTACTATTGCTATCATCAGCATCGGCAGTATTATTAATACGGCTGGAAAAACCTTGTTCACGGCTCTGTCACCTGGCTAGGCTATCGGCGTCTAGCTGAAGCTCTTGAAGAGCTTCTCTATCAGGTCCATGATCTTGTTGAAGAAGATTATCGGTATCGCTATCCCTATCATAGTGACTAGTAGTGGCATGAGGCTAGTGAGTAGCTGGGTGAAAGTTGTAGTATCTACTGTCGATGTAGTCTGTCCTAGCACGGCTATGGCTGGAGCAACTCCTAGCAGGGGCCTCTTTATTCTCTTCCCGATACTAGAGACTAGTTTTCTTAGCATGGTCCCAGCCTCAGCTTGAGTATATTTAAAAACGGAGATGATTTATCCCACGAAAAAACGACTACTTATTATAATATGGGGTGGTTTATGTGGGGTTAAGGCCGCCCAAGCGCGTTACATTAGCCTTTGTCCACCGTAAGACTGGGAACGTCCATAAACGGAAGACTTTCGAGTTCAGGAACGAGCACCAAGCAATCCTCAAGATGGCCGCATGGGTAACTGGCATGATCCAGGAAGGCTTTACCCCAAAACAATACAGGCTAATAGCTTTCGTCGATGCCCGTAACGGTGTCCCGAGCCTAGTAGTCAACATCCTTAAGAGAAGCAACGTAGAGGTACACGTGGACAGTATAGAACTGGCTCCCCAGCAGACGAATGGGGCCTGGTTCGAGTGGGGGTAGAAGGCTTGTGGTACCAGGATCCCCTAATGTTCGTAATGATAATGTTCGTAGCGAGCGGAATGGTATACCTAGGCTATAGGCTAGTAAAGACTATCCTCGACCATCTCTAGCTATTATTCTTTTGAGCCCTGAAACTAGCTCGCTTGTCGAGAGTTTACCGCTGGCCCATTCATCAAGCATATTCTCCACGACCCTTTCCCCAGCCTTCTCCGCGGCCCTCTCAGCGAGATCATGTATTCTTGCCAGCCTTCTCCTCATTTCGACGACTCTAGGATTAGGCATGTTCCTCACCAGTCCTATGGTTAACACATGGGATGCCTAGCCTTATAGCTTTTCTACATGCAGAGTCGTCTGCTGTGACATAATACGAGGCTTTGAGAAGCTTGGCGGCTAGTATATGGGCTACGTCATAGATAGTGTTCTCTGAGGGGCGGACAATACCCCATTCCATGAGTAGGGCCCTGGCTTTTCTGCGTAGTCTAAGGACTGGAACCTTATAGATTCTTATACCATAGGATCTTGCCAGGCTCAGGGCCTTCGAAGGCTTTCCTACGGCTCTGTACTCGTGTACTAGTACCTGGCTTGTACATATATTTCTCCTCCTCTTAGCGAATAATAGTGCCTCGGGCCTTTCTAGTTCTAGATCCACGAAGAAATTAGTGTTAACATAGTATCTGCATCTACGCCTTGGCATTGGCAAGCATCCTCCTAGCCAGAGTAGCTATGTCCCCGCCTGGGAGCCTCCAGTACTCCAGTACATAGTCTACCAGCATGTCCACGGCCTCGACTATACGCTTGGGGGCCTTATGCCTCCTGGCCAGTAGCTTAAGGAAGTTGAGCCTCCTAACGGCTAGCCTCCTGGTCATCTTGGTTTTTCTACAGGTCTTGTCCTCGTATGTATAGCCTCGGCGTAGGTCTCTTAGTATTAGTTTAGCTATGGCGGCCGCTTCCGCTAGCGTGTCTATGCCTGGCTTTCTTGCCCGCTTAACGTAGATTCCTTCTCTCCTCGCGTAGCAGGAGTTCCTTCCCTGGTAGACGGGCATGTTGTCATCCTCCTTATAGTGCTAGGAGTTCGTCTAGGTGTTCGAGCTCGTAGCGGGCTATTTCGTCTAGTTCTTGCTCGAATAATTCGGGTGCCTCGTCCTTATACTTCTGCTTGAGATGCTTCCAGCGCTCTAGGGCCTCTCTGTGTAGATCCTCTATGCTTCTTCCCATAACTTGTCTTACAAGGTCTAGGGCTTCCCTATAGCCCAGGCTCCAGTCTATGAGCTCCTTCCAGTCATACTGGTATGGATCCACTCCTCTCTCCTTAGCAAGCCTATAAATCGCCCTGGCCAGGGCTAGAACCATTATATAGGTCCATACCCTGTTCTTACCCTCTCTATACCGTCTAGGAATCCAGCCCCATATCTCCTGGGCGAGCTGGCGTATAGGCTTAAGCCTAACCCATCTCTGCCTCGCCGCCTTGACCGTTTTCTTAGCTGTCTTTATCGTGTAGATGTCCGCTAGTTTTTTCGCGATCTTTTTCCTCGGCACCGTCTTTCTAGCTGTCCTGTTGGCTAGTCTAAGGCTGGCTGATCTTATCGCCCGCTTCAGTTTCTGTATGGCTTTTTCGAGATCATGGGTATGGCGCCAGGGCCCTTTGCCTTCTCTACCGCCCCGTCTAAGGTCTAGGTGCTTGACGTGCTTACTGATATGGTTTCTGCCCCTCGCATAATAGTAGCCTGGCCCCGTCCAGGCCTTCTGGCATGCCCTGATACTATAGTTCCTGGCCTTGCACCATTTTAGGAAGGTCTTCTTCGTCTTGAAATAGTAGAGTTTGGTGACCAAGGGGATGTCACCCAGGCGTTAATATGTTCTGCTATAGGACTTTGCGGTATCGTTTTCATGGTTGCTTATGGCTACTAGGATGCGGGTCCTGTTATCAGGTCTATTATTTTGAGTACGACGTTCAGTATCAGGCTATAGATGCCGTGTATTATCTGGTAGTTCTTATAGAAGAAGTCCATTATTGGCTCGACAGTAAACTCTGAGAGGCTCTTCATTACTGCTCCTAGGAACCAGAGCATCCATAGGGATCCAGCATACGGTAGCATTCCAGCGACTACCTGGCCCGTGAACTTGAGGGCGGTCGCTAGGCCCCAGGCACCGCTCCACTGCTCCCATATAATATCCCACCATCTAACCTTTACCCTTACATGCTGGGCTAGTACTGTCGGGTCGGCAACGTGCTCTGTGCTAACAACCATGCTTCCTGGACTACTCGGCGGATATACGACTATTGCATCGACATATCCACCGTATACCGCTAATACGTATAATGGCCCCTCAGTATAGGGGCTCTTTATCAACGTATCATTTGTAACATCATTACGGCTATGTACGACCACGTAGTTGTCACCGTCCTGTTTCAGGATGTAGAGGTCTACTGGCTCGCTTGTATTCGTCACAACGCTTATAATAAGGTATTCTCCGCCTATCCCCCAAGTCGCCTGGGCAACATACTTTACCTTGACGCTCACGAGAAGGTTCGCGGTGCCAACAACAGTTAACGGCTGTTCTCCAGCAGGCCTAGTAAGATAATATGCCGTAACCCCACCGATCAATGCAGCAGCTATAATCGCGGCCGCTACTATTGGTGCGATCCCCTTCCTTGCTGTTCTACGCCGTCGTCTAGGACGAGTATGGTCTTGAGTGGCCATGAATTCGACACCATTATTTCACCTAACACTATCAAACCAGTATAACCTGGGTGTTTTCAAAGTGGCTTATGACACTGCATTACTATTGCTATACGTTCTAGGCGGCTTAACTAGTCTCATGCTCATAGGAGTCCTAGGAGAAATGTACAGATCCAAGACGATAGCCAACAAGCCGAAACAAACAGCTGTTCTCCTAGTAAAGAGCCCACTAGAACTGGAACTTAAACGTGCAAGGCTGACGAGGAAGGGCGAGATAATAGTAGAAGACGGGGACAACGTCTTACTCTACAAGCCGCCAAGCGACTATTACCCGATTGAAGTAAAGATCGGGCGTAGAGTATACAAGGCGTATATTGTTAATAGGGACGTCCACGCATTCTACACGATCCCTACTATAGGCGAAGACGAGATAAGCGGGGAAGTAGAGGTTCAGGGCAGGAAGATAAGCCTTAACAAGATGATGCTCGATCCAAAGATCCTATTCACATACATAGGGAGCAAGAGCATGGAGAAGCTCATAAAACCGCTACGAGTAGGCAAAGCCGAGGCCGTCGGATACATTGCTATAGGCGGTATAATGGTTCTGATGATGATATTCTTCCTGCTCCCCATGATGGGCTACCATATAACGATAGGGGGATAGCATGCCTAGGAGAAAGAAAGGTCAAAAAGCCCTAGACGTGGATCCCCTAGGCCTGGAAGAAGAATTCGACTGGGAAACATTCGAAGACGAGATAACGGGCGCACACAAGGTAGCGATAAAACTACTAGCAGAGCCTAGGGGGAGAGCAAAGCTAACCCTTAGCGACCTCAGCCCAGGAGAAATAAGGACAATATCCGCGCTAAGAGCAATCGCCTCGATGGTCCCCGACCCAGTAATGCTAAGCTTCGTGGACAACTACTTGATCCTGAAACGGAGCAAGCGACGGCACGGCGTCAAAGAGATACTGGCAATAGTAGGTGCCAAAGGGCTTAGAGTACTCCAGGCGATACGAGTAGGGAGAACGAGGACTGTCAGAGAGGATGATCTAGAGTTCTAGGTGGTCTATTATGGGGGGTACCCCCACACCTATAACAGAATGGAAAGAACCCAAGCAGAGGCTCAAAGGCAACCTAGCAAAACTCCTTGCTAGGGAGATGTATGAGTACGATAGTAGCAGTATAGTCGTCATCTTTGGAAAAACAGGGGCGGGCAAGTCCCAGTATGCGATGAAGATAGCATACCAGTTTCTAGGCGACTGGAGCCAGGTGCTAAGCTGGATGGTTTTCACACCCTTCGACTTCTCCGAGCTCATAGACTACCTAGACCAAAATGACAAGTGGACACCAATAATTATCTGGGATGATGCAGGTCCCTGGCTCGAGCTCCTAAAACGAAACTCCTGGCATCCTCTCGCTATCGGGATCAGGGGATCATTCGAGACCGCGAGGCTCAGGGTCGGAGCAGTAATCCTTACAATGACTACTGATAGAAGCCTGCCGAGAGGAATAGCCTATGACGGCTACATCTACAAGTATAGGGCCAAGATGGTCAAGTGGGGGCACCAGGTAAACGGACACGCGAAGAGCGTGGCAAGGATACAGGTAAGAGTAGAGCGCAGGAACGAGTGGGGCAGGTTCTACTGGGAAGAACAATACAGGGACCACGTAACCCTCAACACTCCAATCTATGAAGAATACGAGGCTCTTAGAAAGAAGTACCTGAGCCTCTACAACAAGTTGATAAAAGCCTCACGAGTCCTGCGCCCAAACCAGCTCCTAGACTACATAGCCAGGGAATGGGAGAAGATGCGGGATGAAGGCAAAATATAGCCTAGCCTGGATACTCTTGTTACAGGTCCTCGACACCATAACAACGATCCTAGCCGTAGAATCTGGTGCATCAGAGCTTAACCCCCTAGTAGCCAGACTAGTGGGAAGCCCCTGGATACTCTTAGCGGTTAAACTTGTAGCGGGATGGGCAACCTGGTTCTTCGCTAGGGAGAATAGGACAGCCCTGCTGGTCGTCTCGATCCTTTACCTGCAGGCGATCCTCGCAAACACCTATAACCTGCTTCAAAGCGGCCTAGCCATGTTTTTGAAGTCGAGTCTAGCAAAAAACCTTTGAAGCAAGCGTTTTAGAGGGTGTTAATACCATGCCTAACAGGTTAGATAGAATAGCACAAGATAGTTCACAATTGGGCGACTTCAAAATGTATGTCTACATTAAACGTACAAAGACAAACAACTGCACGTACTATTATCTCGTCATAGAAGAATACCTCGGCAATGGTAAAAGGAGACAGATCGCACACATACCACTCAAGAAAATACTAGAACACTTCAACGTTAACGCCAAAGGCGTTAGATGGTGCGGGGGGTGGGATTCGAACCCACGCAGGCCTACGCCAACGGGTCTTAAGCCCGCCCCCTTTGGCCGGGCTCGGGCACCCCCGCATCCGTTGAAAAGCACTCCTATAGAAGACAATTCCTACTAGGCCTAGATATTTCTTTCCAAGGAATCACACGCGTTAAACAACCATACATTTTACTGGTTTGACACATCTTAAATACAAAATACTAGACTGGGACAATAGAAGTAATTATAGTACTCTGCGCATTGATTATTATCCTAGGTGTGTTTGTGTTGTCGATACACATGCTATGCGACGAATACAGGAAAATAGCCCATAGACTTCTCTCAGAAACTGCAACTGATATAGACAAGAAAAATCTAATCCCTGCAACACTCCTCAACGATCTGAGAAACGAGGGATTCTTTAGCCCAGGCAAAAGCGACCTTGCCGATCTCTTATGTAGAATTCGCTCCCTAGCATTCTATTCACCCGGAGTAGCCCACTCTGTACTAGTCAACGCTTCTGCATGGCTGGCAGCTGGACGACCGGAGGAAGAAGGCATCTATGCTCTAAGCGTTACAGAGCCCGGAGGAGGAACAGATATTCGATCTTCACTAAAGACGAGCGCGCACGAGGACAAGTCGGGTGTATTTATAACGGGTGAAAAAATCTTTACCAGTAACGCCCCATATGCCGACTACTTCATCGTACTAGCCCTCGGCTCCGGCGGACCCACACTCTACATGGTTCCCAGAAGCGAAAACGTAACATACGATCTCCTAGAAGTATCCGGGCTTAGAGGCACGGGAGCGTCAATAGTAAGATATCGTAATGCACGAGGCAAACGAATAGGTATTCCAGGCAAAGGTCTAAAAGAGTCCCTATCAGGCATAAACCTAGGCCGTCTAGGATATGCAGCGATCGCGCTCGGCATCGCGGACTCAGCTCTTTCAATCATTGTAAAGACGGGAACCTCTAAGACAATTTTCGGAAAACAGCTAATAGATTACCAAGGAATTAAATGGAGGATCGCAAGCATATACTCTAGAATCACTCTCCTAGAGACACTAGTCTCGGACCAAGCCGAGAAAAGTAAAGACAATTGGATCATCGACCCCACAAAGGCCTCCATAGCAAAGAATGAGGGCGCAAAACTAGCTCAAGACGCTGCCTGGGCAGCATCCCAGATCCTAGGAGGAAGAGGACTAGAGCTATGGAGTCTAACCGAGCGGATGCAGAGAGATGCACGGGCCTTAGATATAGGTGAAGGAGCAAGAGAGGTCTTACTCGACTTCATAGCCTCAAAAGCCGTCAAAGCCTATTCTTCCCTATAATCCTCAAATACTAGGATTAAATAGCTCGATCAACCTCTCGAATATCTCGAGCTGATAAAAATGGCCTCAAACAAAGCAGTCATCGCACTAGTAATAGTGCTATTAGTAGCCGCGGCCGGTTACTACGGATATAACGTGTATAAAGGAAACAAGGGCGGAGAACAACAGGCCCCGAGTGTTCAAACCGAAACTGCCGTTCTACCCCTTGGGCCAGGAAGTCGTATCACAATAAACTCGACCATGTACTTTGAAGAGGGTAACTTATCTTCAAACCTTACAATCATAATTAACCAGGAGGAAGAGTGGCCTCTTCTCAACGTGTCTATTGTGGGGAACCAGACGCAGAACTCCCTCATGTCATACGCGAACATAATGCTACCAGCTGACGAACTTGGCCAAGAGACTATAAGCCTACCTCTAGCAATACCCATTGTAGGAGAAGGACTCTGCATAAACCTCGACTTGATCTCTTCGAATGAGACAAGCTACGTTTACTCGGCCAATATAACTATCGGCCCATATAACATCTCCATAGAACACGTATATGACTCAAACGGGATACTCTACCTTGCAAAATACAGGCTGTACTCATACCTGCCCGAGCAAAACAAAACCCTCGACGTCCTTCAAGCCCTAAAAACTGTCGATGTAGAACCAAGCAATACCTCATATAAAGTAGAATATAATTCTACGTGGCTCTGTAGCCCCCCTATCTCAAGCGATCTAGTATTCACATGGGACGCCATAATCCATCTGTCACGAGACAAGGCAGAGATAGTAACATTAGATACCTTGAGAGACGCAATGGATCAAGGAGCCTACGTCGCATTCCTTCTAAAATCATGCCCTCATTGTCAGCGTACATGGCCACATCTACTCGACGCAATAAACCAGACAGGCACCGACGTGTACGCCATAGTAGTAGGTAACCTGATGGATCCAGACTATCAAGGATTCCTACAATCCACGATGCAACTGAATGGAATAACAGGGTATCCAACGATAGCTTACTTTAAGAATGGGTTTGCGACGGACAAGTTATCAGGAGAGGCGGGAACGGAGGAAATAGTAGCATTCCTTACAAAGCCTAGATAGACATGTGTCTTTTCCCTAGTCTAGTACAGGACCCTGCCTGCTCTGCGGGCCCTGACTCCTCTAATTCCTCTATCAGCTCCATACTCATCGACGCCATAAGCCATAGCGTCTACGCCTGCTCTTGGTCCACCGTAGAACACTGTAAAGTAGTCTCTCTTCAAGTCTTCTGTCACTAGATGAAGATATCTCTGGGTTATCCTTATATTAGAGTGTCCTAGAAGCCTCTGTAGTGTAACTAGACTCATACCTCTTCGCAGAGCTTCAGTTGCAAATGTATGTCTTAACACGTGCGGCCTAACTTTTGAGGGATCCACGCCCGCCAGCTCAGCCAGCTTCTTAAGACGTTTATAGACCGCTTGATACGATAGCGGTATGAGGAGATCTCTGGGTCCTAAACGCATCATATCGATATATGTCTCTAGGATAGTCCTTGTACGGGGCCCGAAAAAGACTATCCTCTCTTTACCATACTTTCCCCTTATCCGTATAGACGCGTCTCTGAAATCAATATCCGCTACACGGACACTTAGTAACTCGCCAATTCTCATACCGGTTTCTGCCAGAAGGACTACTATCAAGAGATCAAGTATATCCCTCGAGGCACCAATTAGTCTCTCTAGCTCATCCTCCCTTAGTACTGTATCGAGCGAGCCCTCATCTCGTCTCGGCACAGGAAGATCGTCCGAAACCCCTATCCATGAAAGAAACCTTCTAACAAATAATGAATAATAATGTATGGTGTTCTCTTTCTTTCCACCTCTTGGCCTTCTAGGCCCTTCTTCTCGAAGCCTAGACAGCCACAGTAGATAATCCTCTACACCAATCTCTGAGACTCTCTTGCTTTCTCCAATCCTAACGAGAAAATCGTTTAGCGCGGCTCTATAGACTTTCGCAGTTTTACTGCTGGCTCCCGCCACTAATAGCTCTCTTAGAAACCTCTCTACAGCCTCTTTTAACGTGTATTTCTCGATATTTCTCGGAGGAGGCGGGAGCCTTATTCTTACCACTACTCATACACCCTCCACTATAATTCTTTAGTTTATTATATCCTATCGCTTAATGGAGAAGAGCGAGTGATACTGGGGAAACACCATCGTTGGTCCCAATAGGGAAGTGAGCAGAGGTGAGCAGTAGAGAGGAACTATGGAGCGAGGTTGTCGCGTCAATAGAAGATTTAGCGCTGCATGGATGCTATGAGAAAGTAAACAGATACATGAGTCTCAACACTGTCAATAAGCTACGTGTAAAAACGATACGGCTCCTCGGAGACAGCAAGCGCGTTCTCGATGCAGGTTGTGGGCCCGGTACCTCTTCTATATTAATTGCAAAGATGAAGCCTCATACAATGCTCTATCTCCTGGATCCCTCTCTTAAAATGCTGAATATAGCTGTTAAGACGTTGACCGAGTCAGTAAATAGTGTAGATGTACGCCCGCTTGTAGGCAGGTTCGAAAGAATACCTCTAAGAGATAACGAGGTAGACGGCATAACGGCGATGTTCAGCTTTAGAGACGCGCTTGACTTTGAGGAGGCGGTTGCCGAGTTTGCCCGGGTTCTAGGAGAAAACGGTAAACTGGCTATTCTCGATATCTATAGACCTAGAAGGCTCGGAAGAGTATTAGTCGAACTCTATTTTAGGATAATTGTTCCAATAGCCGTGATGCTGAGCAGGTGTGCTACTAGGATCACTAAGTACACTGACTTCCTGGAAACAATTAATGTGATGCTTACAAAGGAGGAGTTAGAGGACTTGTTATCTAAATACTTTGAAAAAACTGTTACTTACAATATAGCTCCCGGACTTGCTATCTTCTACGCTGAATCGCCTAAGATCTAAGATGTTCTTTGAGTTTCTCTATGGCTGTTCTGACTTCTTCGATTGACTCAGGGTTATCCATTACTTCTGTCTTGAACCTAGTTTCTCCCCTGAATAGTGCTTTTATTATTCTCCGCATTATTTTTCCGCTTCTCGTCCTTGGAAGGTCTCTGACAGGGATTATTGAGTAAGGGGTGAAGGGCTTGCCAAGGTTATCGGCCACCCTCTTCTTTAGTTCTTCCTCGAGTTGCGGCGAGAACTCTTTCTTTGTAATGACGAAGCAGGAGACAACCTCTCCCTTTACGGGATGTGGGACGCCTATACAGGCTGACTCTACTATTTCTGGATGATCGTTGAGTATTGCTTCGATTTCTGCCGGACCTATCCTTTTCCCTGCTACCTTGATAACGTCGTCTGCACGTCCCAGAATGAACCAGTATCCGTCTTCATCAACATACGCGAGGTCGCCATGATACCATACTCCCGGGAACCTAGACCAATACGTCCTAATATACCTCTCCGGGTCTTTCCATAACCCCCGCGTCATGCTCGGAGAAGGCTTCTTTACGACAAGATAGCCTGGCGATCCTCGCACCGGCTCTCCTGTATCGTCGAAAACGTCTGCATCCATGCCTAGTCCAGGCCCCCATAACGTACTCGGCTTAAGGTCAACGACGGGACTAGGCAACAATATGCATCCGAATATCTCAGTTCCCCCGCTTAGGTTAATCATTGGCGCCTTGTCTCCGCCTACCTTTTCTACAACCCAGATCCATGTATCCGGATCTATAGGTTCCCCAGTGTTGCCCAGTATCCTTATCGACTCGACGTCGTTATTCTCAGAGGGCTCAGACGTCAACGTCTTCAATAATCGTGCAACGGTAGCAGCAAAGCCAAACTGTGTGACCTTGTATTTTTCTATTAGCTCCCACACCCTTGTCTTCGAAGGATAATCTATAGCGCCTTCTACTACTAGGTGTTTAGAGCCGAGGAATTGTGCACCCATAACCTGCCATGGACCCATCATCCATCCTAGATCCGTTATCCACCAGAGCCTGTCATTGCCATTGTCCCATACCGGCTTCGTGTCGAGGTTGTAGAAGTGTTCTTTCGCCGGCTGAATCACGGAGCCAATGTGGCTTATGACTGCTCCTTTAGGAGAACCCGTCGTTCCACTTGTGAAGAGTAGGAGGGCAGGATGTTCCGGGTCTAGCTCCTCTGGTTCCCGAGAAGCTCTTTTTCCTCGTATTGCATCATCATATGATATTATCCTGTCATCTTCGGGCAGATCAGTTGTCTTTCCTCTACGCGCCACGATAATGTATTCGGATATGCGTCCCGAGATCTCATCGGCCTTTAGTGCTCTATCAAGTAGCGTTATCTTTTTGCCCCGTCTAAAATAATAGTCGCCTGTAAAAAGAATCCGTGCATTCGATGACTTAATACGCTCTGCGACTGCTCCAGGCGCGAAGCCGGAGAATATAGGGCTCGCGATAGCCCCTATCCTCATAGCAGAAAGCATGGCTATGATTGATTCAGGGCCCATAGGGGCATAGATGGCTATAACATCACCTGGTTTAATCCCAACCTCATCCAGGAAATTCGAGAATCTCTGAACCTCGTCGAGAAGTTCATTATAAGTATATGTTTTTTCCGCTCCATCCTCACCTACCCATGTAAAGGCCTCTCTATTACCGTAACCCATAGTAACTATCCTGTCTAGAACATTATATGACGCGTTAAACAAGGCTCCTCGATACCATTTGGCCCATTCTGGTCCTTGCGAAAGATCCACGGTCTCTCTCGGAGGCCTAAACCACTCTATTCCCAGAAAATCTGGCAACGATCCCCAGAACCATCGATGATCTCTTGTAGTTTTTCTAACGAGATCGTGATAGTTCGAATAACCAAGCTCCTCCATTAACGCAGATACGTTCGCGTTCTGAACTACTTCTCTCGGAGGTCTCCATATTTTCAAGCCCTAGAACCCCCAGGATACTTATATCAAGGACAATTATAGTGTAATAATACTACACAAATAATAGTTTTTATAATAGAGTTGCACGGATCCCACTGTCCAATAGCCTAATTCAAAGAGATTAACTATGGAGAAACCTTATCACTATAGAAAACGACTTCTTCAACATAGGCCGTGATGAGTGGTGACGGCAGCGAGGAATCTCCTGCCGTGTTCCGATGTGCTGATGTCACCCTCGCTGAGCCCCCATATGGCGGCTAAGTTTATTTTACGAAGCTACTAATTCACTCTCTGGAACGTGAGGGAGCCCCCGTGGAGAAAAACCATATCGACTTTGCCTACGAGCAAGACCTAGTGGTTAGACCAGATTCAAGAGTACCTATACTCGACAGGGAGTTCGGCCACTATACAGGAGCCGGCGTCCCCCTCTTCAGCATAGGCGGTGGATACTATAGGTATACACTGATAGACATCCTTGCCAGGTTCCATGCCAGGAGAGGATACCATATAGTGGAGACACCTATAATAGCCAGCAGTAGCCTCTACAAGTTATCGGGACACCTCGACTTCTACCGACAAAACATGTATCTCTTCAAGATAGAAGACCACGACTTCGCAATAAAACCGATGAACTGCCCCTATCATATACTACTATTCATGCATGAGCTCGCACGACACCGTAACAAGGTAAGGCTCCCATTCAAGATATTCGAAGCAGGCAGAGTACATCGCTATGAGCCAAGCGGTAGCCTCTATGGCCTTTTACGAGTACGAGGATTTACACAAGACGACGCCCACATAATAACTCCCGAGGAGAACGCGGTAGAGTCAGTCTACAACGTTTTCGAAGAAATGAGGGAATTAATGGAGAAGCTCTTCCATCTCAACGTCTCAGGGGAAACAGTCTATCTACGACTAAGCCTCTCAGACAGAGAACTCATAGGAAAAGACTTCATGGGTTCCCACGAGGAATGGAGCAAGGCCGAGAACATCCTAGAACAAGCTGCCAAGATGATAAGTGAAAAATACAACATAGCATACTATAAGGAAGAAGGAGAAGCCGCATTCTACGGGCCTAAAATAGACATTGTAATGAAGATCCGTGAAGGAGAAACCGAAAAAGAATGGCAACTAGGAACTATACAGTTCGACTTTAATCTTCCCAGGAGATTCCACCTATACGATCTCGTTAAGGAAGTCTACGGTTATGATACACTGTTCATTATTCATAGAGCCCTCATGGGGTCTCTCGAGAGGTTCCTAGGAGTATACCTGGACTACTACAAGGGTAGACTACCATTCACACTAGCACCTGTGCAGTTCGCGATACTAGCAATAAGAAAAGGCACAGATATCGACGCAGAAATAGAATCCTTAGCATACCGGATAAAACAAGAACTTATAGATGAAGGATTCAGGGCAGGTGTTGTCCTGGCATCAAAGACTGGGCTCTCAAAGGATGTAAGAAGATTAGAATCGACTGTGAAACCCTCCGTACTCGTCTATCTCGGTGAAAAAGAGATTCAGACCAAGACACTCATGGCTAGACCATACATACACTCAGAGAGGAAGAGAAGCAGCATAAAGATCCCGTTGGATCCAGAGTATCCTGCAAAACATGTAATAGAGCTAGGGAGCAAGCTTGAGTCGGCTGTAAGGGAACTAGTAGGCTATGCTCCGAGAATACCGGGAGACCTGGAATATATGTTGTAAGATAATAGGGCATTGAAAAGGCTCTCCCGCATCCTATTTGGACAGTCTCTCTATTCTTTTGCTAGTGATAGACCACAGGGAGTCTCCAGAGCACTCTTCTATCGTCTCGACCTCTCCTCCACAAATTTCGGCAATAGTCAAAGCGGCCTTCTTTACCTGCTCTGGTGGACCTACTATTATTACTTTTTCAACGCGATCGATTTCCTTTATCACGTCTGCTACTTGACGTGCCCCGAGGAGATTAGCAATAAATCTTAGATTATGGTTTTTTATTCTATCATTTAGTAGTTCGTCCTCTATTGTATATGTGTATGCTAGTGCTATAGAACATATTGTTAAATTCTGTAACATGCGAGCTGGTATGCCTGCAATGATTAGATCGCTAGTAGAAACACATTTCTTAACGAATTCTTCGGGGTCATAGCTATTCTTTAATGAGAGTACCTCGATTCCTATTTCTATTCCCATTAAACCGAGTTTCTTCAAGGCCTCTTGCACCGATATTCCCTAGAATATCTCTGTGTTATTGTTATTCTTCCTCTATCAATCTTCTGTATTCGTTTCTTTCCCATGGGAACACTATCCAGTTTTCTGTTACCTCAGCATAGTAGTCTGGCACGAGGTTAGTCCATGGCTTTATGTAGAGGGTGGCTGTTTTCACTTCTTTGGGCATATGGAATCCCACTGCCTCCATAGCTAACTGTAGGGTAAGCCCTGTATCACTTATATCGTCTACTAGCAATACTTTCTTCTCCGTTATATCCAGGACAAGTGGTTGTCTCAGATAGGGCCTCTCCCCTCGTAGCCCTATCGTCTTGTATAATTTGATTTCCATTACTCCTATATCGTCTACTCCGAGCTCGTCTGCTAATAGGCGAGCCGGTACAAGTCCTCCTCGCAGGATTCCTACAATCACGTCTGGTTGATAACCGCTATTTCTTATTTTTTCAGCTATTTCCCTGATATAGAGGTCTATTTTTTCCCATGATACTTGATCTATTTCTATTCTCTCGGATTTTCCGCCATGGTTTACTGGGAGAATTACTATTTCCTTGGGTACGTAGTTTTTATCTACTAATCGTATGTCTTTGCCATCTACGAAGATTATGTATCCCGGCTTTCCCTCCACGTTTTCGACGTCTATAATGTCTCTTAGCCCGGGATATCTTTCAGCTAGTTCTCTAAACAACTTCTCTAGAGTCATATCCTCTAATTCTAGGACGTCTTTTCCTACAATTTCTTGTAGACTTGCTAGTAGCTTTACTTTGGACATTATACCCCTCCAGGAGGCCCAGTCGTCTGCCTCTCACGGAGTATATTAGGAACTCCATGTGTAATTACATGAATATTATAATTAATAAAATTACCTTGATGCTTTCTTTGCACGTTTCGCCTCTGCATTAATCAAATGCGTTATATATCCCGCTATCTGATTGCGGAGTTTCTTACTTCTTAATTCTAGTAGTGCCGATACTACTCTCTTGTTGTGCTCAAAGTCTCCCTTAAAGAGATCAGGGTATTTTTCGAGTAGTTTTCTGGCTGTTCTTTTTACCAGGGTTGTTCTTACTTTGCCCATCACTACCTCACCCTGTGGGTTGTGAACATGTTGCAGGTTTAAAACTTACAGGTTGGGGTTAAACATTGACCACCGAAACTTTTATATAGAAGTAATCTTACCTTAGAGATTGGAGAACGATAAAAGGATAAGGTGACAAGACATGGCGGCACTACCCTTAGAATCAATGGGAGTACCAGTTATAATACTCAAAGAAGGTACCTCCCGCTCCTACGGAAAAG
>WAOU01000008.1 GCA_015521095.1 Desulfurococcales archaeon
GTATTAGCTGTAACAGGCCATGTAGTCAAGTAATACATGTAAGAGATCCCTTAGAGAACAAAATCAGAGAATATGACGGTCCAGAATACGAATTATTATATAGTCTAGGAACAAACCTAGGATTCTGCGATCCAGAAAATGCAGCTATTCTAAGCTTATTGGCCGATGAGCTTGGGTTCGACGGGATTAGTCTAGGTACAACGATATCCTGGTTCCTTGAGGCTAAGGAGAAGGGTCTTATCGATCTTGAGAAGCTTCCAGATGAGTATAAGCGTGTAACTTGGGGAGATCTGGATGGAATAGTCAAACTTTTAGTCGATATGGCCTATAGAAATAATGCTGTCGCTAGTATCCTTGCTGAAGGCGAGAGGATTGCCTCTGAGAGGCTTGGAGGCTCCGAGCTAGCTATTCATGTTAAGGGCCTAGGCTTGCCGGCATATGATGCACGAGGACTTAAAGGCTTAGGCCTAGGATACGCTGTTAGTAGTAGGGGAGGGGATCACCTGACTAGTGGAATGTATGCAGTCGAGCTTGGAGGCAAGCTATGGATCTATGATAACGTTGATCCCTTGACGTACAGAGGGAAATCTCACATGGTAAGGTTTATGGAGAACATGTTTGCCTTGTTCGATATATTGGGAATATGTAAGTTCTCTAGAAAAGAATTAGCACTCAGCGATATACTAGAGGCTGTAAACGTGTTCACAGGATACTCGTACACTTCCACTGATCTCATGAGTGTTGCAGAGCGGACAATAACCTTGGAGCGATTAGTGAATCTTGCACTCGGACTATCTCCGCGAGAGGAAGATAACTTGCCTCGAAGACTCTTTGAGGAACCTATTAGTGATGGACCTAAAAAAGGAGAAAGAATTGATCCCGAAGAGTTCCATCGTATGAGGAGAGAATACTATCTGCTTAGAGGATGGGATCCGGATACAGGAGTTCCGACGAAGGAAATACTGCACATGCTGGGACTAGACCAGCTTTTAGCAATAGATGTTGCTCTTATAGGCTAGTTTTCAAGGTCTCTGAGCACAATCCCTTTATTATATCCTCTCATGGTTCTTATGATCCTAGACCTTCCCGGAATCCTAGGCATTATTTCTTCATCTGGGACTGCATACGGTATGTGTTTATGCTCGTGGTCCAGTGTCTCATACCATTTGTTCTTGAGAATCCTCGCCATTTCGCTCTTCGCATGATCTCCTGGGACAAGTACTGAGTAGACCAAGGTTTTTTCTTGGATTGTCTCCTCGCTTCCACTCATGACTATTGGTACGCCTTCCTCGTTGATGGCGATCCCTATCGCTATCTTAACAGGCACTGGCTTCGGGAGATAATTCTTCTTTCCGTAAACCATTATTCCTCCCTTAGCTAGGTATTCTCCCGTCGGCGGGCTAAATGATACCTGGCTCGCGGTTACCCAGTATACATCGATGCTTCCAGCACCAGCCTTCCATGCCCTACTGTAGGCGGCTGTTAGAATCGCGGCATCGAATATGTCTTCTTGGAGAGGAGTCCTGTCCTCAATTTTCAGAACGACTGCCGGTGCTCCATGAATGTTTGCGTGGAGGAATAGGTCGTTTTGTGATAGGTGTTTCTTGACTACTGCTTCGTTCTGGCTGGCATCGCGACCGCCTATTGCTAGAAGGTTGTTTCTCGTCGCAGTCCAGTGGTATTTCTCGAACCAGAACCGTTTCCTTCTCCGTACTCGCTGGGATAGCTCTCTGGCTTTAACCTTTATCTTAAGCTCGTCTATTCGCGTCAATATCTCTTCTTTTACTTCTTCTGCACGCTTGGCTTTTGCTTCTAGTTCTCCGGCTTCTCTGTATAATCTGAGTATAACAGCATCCACTGTTTCTCCATGGTAGTAATCGAATGAGATATCGCCTGGTAGCTCGATAACGTATTTGTCATTTAGTCTTGTTACGATTACTTTTCCTACAGTGAATTTTTTCTCCTTATTTCTTGTTATAATGTTGAAGAGTTTTTCGAAGTCCTGATAATGCTTCGCCATCAGCTCTGCTACTTTTCTCTTCTTCTCGGCTTCCAACACGTATTCTCTTGCTCTCTTCTCCGCCTCTTCAATACTTTTTAGAAGCCTGTAGTATTCGCTGTCGCCTGTTGTATCCTCTTGTGTTTTTGTACGCGTGCCTCTAACACGTTGTGCAAATAGTATGTCCAGGGCCTCGTCAAACGAGGAATACTCTTCCACAGTGAAGTCTCCTCCCTCAATATATCTTAGTGGTTTGAATGGATCCGCCTCAATAGGGGATTCTTGGATTATCAACCATCCTTTTCCGCTGAACGACTCCACGATAATCTCCGTTAGGGCATCTACTATTGCCTGTAGATCGTTTTCTTCTAGACTGCCGACTTCTCTCTGTTTATCGATACCTGATCTATACAGTGCCTCTTCGGCGAACTCTCCGGGTATCCTGCATCCTCTTATAAGTCCTCGTACTGCATCTTTTCCGGACCTTATACAGTTCAAGAGGTTCTCAGAGACATTTTCTATCTTGGACTCGACTAGTTCTATGATGATACTCTCTTGTGCTGGGGGAGGAGTATAGTTTATCTTAGGTTTTAGCACTCTATCACGTAGTCTAAGGGTTTTTGTCAGGGCAATAATGGAGTCCTTGTCGTCGAGTAATGCTATTACTCCTCTAGGGATTAATTCTGCAATTATCGAGTACCCTCGTCTACCAGTGATTTTTACTATTCTATCGTTTCCTCGTAGAGATATGTCTTGAATTCTGTCTCCTCGCAGATACTTCCTTGCTAGCACTACCAATGGATATGGTTTATAGTCGCTCGGAGTTACTACCCTTGATGATAAATGTATTCTTTTTCCTGCCTCTATGACGAGGAGGTCTTTTGCAAGATTTGACTTGACTTTTAGTATTAGACGCTCGTATTCTTTCTCATAGTAGATATTTGATATTAATCCATTGTTCAATTGGTGTCCCGTTGTTTTCAGCCATACTAGTATATCTAGTAGGTTCATGCTTTTCCTAGCCATTTTCTTTTAGCCCCGTTAATTGGTTAATGTTAGGTGGAGGAATAATGGAGTTATCCTTTGAATTTATTTCATCGTTATTATTACCCTGAAGGGCATAGTTTAGAGTAACTGGTAATGAACGGGTGGCACCAGATGGTTGCTGGAGTCTCCATAGATGCTCATATTGTCGCAGGGATAATTATAGGGCTTGTATTAGGGAGTATCCTAGCAGTATTATCCTATATAGGA
>WAOU01000009.1 GCA_015521095.1 Desulfurococcales archaeon
GAGGCCTATTATCGTCGAATAAAATAGCAGGAGCTGCCGCAGGAGTACTATTATTCAGCCTTCTAGGAATGCCCCCAATGCTAGGATTCTGGGGCAAATTATACATGTTCATAGCAGTAGCCGGGTTCTCAATCCTACTGGTAGTAGCGGCTATGATAAACAGCGCAATAAGTAGCGCGTACTATGTTAAGATGGCGAGAGACATTGTATCTGAGGGAGAAAACGAGACACAGGTACCAAAACATATTGAAGCCGCCGTCATGCTATCAGCCATTATTATACTAGCATTCGGATTCATTGCACCTCTAATATTCTCGATACCCTTCTCATAACATAATACTTTTTCCCTGTTTCGCTTTCTTTGTCTATTGTCTAAGTAATTAGTGGCTCGGGTTATCTTCTTACTATAATAATATTATACTTAATATGAGTTTGAGGTATCAATGGTTTTACTAGGAAATCCCACATAGGGAGACATGAGGAAAAAAGAACATGCAGGAGAATGGGCGACAAAGATGGAAAGACGACACGGATGCCGCGAGATAAGAGTAATCGGCGGGATGATAGCAGACCCTCTTCCACCGGTCAGGGAAACGTGTAAGGCAAAGCTCCATACGAACTTAGGGGATCCAGAATCGTATACTGGTCTAGAGGACAGTCTCGAAAAATTGATAAAGAGAGTATCATTAGATGTACTAGGATACAAGACATCAGGAATGATTACAAGTGGTGCAACTGAATCAAATATCCTATCGCTCTACTATTGGAGACAAAAAGGGAAAAAACGAGTCGTTGTTTTCGATACAGTCCATTATAGTGTTCTAAAAGCAGCAAAGCTTCTAGGACTAGAGACGCTTATTTTAAAGACTAGAAAGGGATATGAGCCTATTATAGACGATCTTGACCGAAGTATAACAGAAAAAGATGTTATAGTTGCCACGATAGGCACAACAGAAACGGGCTACGTGGACCCTGTTAACGAGATCTACGAGATTGTTAAGAAGAAGGAGGCGGGACTGCATATAGATGCAGCATTCGCCGGCTATATAATGCGGTATCTGAGGAAGCCGGTAAGAATAGAGCTTGATAATGTTGCTTCGACACTAGCGGTAGATCTACATAAGATACCTGAAGCTCCTATTCCTGTAGGTGTCCTGCTGGCGTCCGATAACGACGTGATAGAATCACTGTATTTCGAGAGCCCATATATACCTAGTAAAAGACAGTTTGGACTACTTGGTAGCCGGCCAGGATGCACGGTATTCGCCGCCAATATAGCTTTAGACATGTTGACGACACGGTTTGGAGATGTTGAAAATCTCGCGAAAGAACTGCTAAGTTACACGGATGAGCTTGTCAGCATCCTACAGGGATCAGGATATATGCCTGTACATGAAGTTATGACACCTATAGTATGCCTAAGCCACGAAGCTTACGAGGAAATCCTTAAAGTAGCCAGTAATAAGTGTATCAGACTATATCAGTGTCCTAGGCATCGGGGAATAAGGTTGGCTATAATGCCACATATACTCTGGAATGATAAACTCGGCATACCAGCAATATTAGAGAAGTTAGCTAACGAGAGGGGTAATTGCATTGGATAGCGAAGTGGAGAAGCTTAAGTCGGCTATATATAGATACAAGCACTTGCTAAAGGGAGGAACGATAGATCTAGAAAAAACCCTGCTACTAGAAGAGATAGAACAAGGACTCATGAAAATGCTCAGAGACAAGTTAGCTCGCGACAAAGTCTTGGACAAGGATCTAGTATCAATTATAGACACAATGTTTAGAGATGGCCTCCTAACAGAATTAGTTAACACTGCATCTCAAAAACTAGAGACACCAGTCGATGATATTGAGCAAGCATACAAGGACTTCCTGACAGGAAACATTGAGAACAACGAGGCAAAAGTAGTATTTGTTGTGATACAGGCAATAGCTCGACTAAAGGCAGAGCACGAGGAAACCCGCCATGGAATAGTTGATATGATAACAGTTGCATGCCCAGTATGTGGTGCTATAACAAGAACGATGACACAGGAGAGCACAGGATACTACATGGTGTGTCCCTTCTGCGGATACAAGTGGCGAGTCTCTAAAAGTGTTTTAACATGTCCCTTCTGCGGTAACAAGGATCCATTATCGCTAGGAGTGTTCACAGGAAAGAAAGATAGGCGCCTCGGCCTTGCATGGTGCCAATCATGTGACAATACATGGAGAATCATACTAGACGAGAGAATAGTTAAAACTGTCCCCAGACTCTTCCTCCCAGTGATCTCCTTCGGCGCCGAGATTTACAGAGGTAGCATCGAGCCACATCGTGAGAAGCCCGACGACTTCTCTGACGAGACATGACTGCGCTCTATATAATTCGATTCCGAGAGTCACAATAACATCTAACAGACCTGCCTCGCAAGGACGACGAAGCATCTGTCTTTCACGAGCGATTATCTCTGCAACACGTATATTGATATTATAAGATAGAACCACTCCTATCCCGACTATATATAAGGATGTTATTAAAGCCGATTTCACAAAATCGGAGAAAGATAATCTCTCACCATAATATATTTTCAGAAATTTCCTGAGAGTCAACAAATGCGTATATTGAAGAAATCCTCCTACAAATGCTATTCCAACCGCCACAGCACCGAGAACTAAAGAGTATACTTCATGGTTCAAGATATAGGCTATAAAGAGGATAGGTAAGGACAGGAACAGTACTAAGGGTCCCTTAGCAGAATGATGTCCTAAGCTGGTAAGCTGGTCTCTAAATAATTCTAGTTCCTTCAGAGATATTTCTTTGGGAAAACTTTTATCTCCAGTCACAGGGTTTATTGTCATCAGCTACTTTCCTCCTTTATGGTCTAACGATGGCGCGTATGCCAAGTATTTTCTCAATATACTTGGCTGTAAATATAGTATCTGTTCCTCTTGATCCGTCAATAACTACATGGCGAGGCCTTGCTTCACGTACATATTCGATTATCTCTTTAAAAGTTGCATGATCGCTGAAAGATACATTAAACGTGTTTCTGCCTGTTTGTACGACGGGGGCCCTAAGCTCCCATCCAGTTAGAGTAATATGAATACCGTGGTACTTAATGTAGTATTTTTTCTTGCTAGTTGTAAGGAATATCACGGATCCATGCTCAATGCTGTCAGTTACAAACGTATAAAGGTCCCTAATGGTCTTTCCATAATGTTCAGAAGCTATCTCAGCTAGTTTCCTGGTTTTCTCATCAGCATAGAAAGGATATTCTACACCCCTTGACCGGAGTTCGAACATTACTTCTTGGAGCTTTCCGTTATAGCCATATATCCAAATAGGGCCTTCATGGATTTTCTCATCTATTAACTGTTTCAAATAGGCTAACGCCTCCCAATCACTCCACCTGCGCTCTACTCGTGGACTCCCGTACGTAGCATCGATGACTAGAACGTCTAGATCCTGGAGCGGAGGGGTTCCGGGTACCTTGAAATCGCCGGTATAACCGACCCGATAATCGTGTCCTTCAACGACTACCTGTGCGCTACCGGGTATATGTCTGGCTGGATAAAGTGTAATTGTTTCACCGTCTATTTCTACTGGTTTACGGTAAGGTAGCTCGAGAATCTTCTCACGGTATAGTTTCCTACCATAGATAGATAGAAATTTGAAAGTCGTAGGTGTCGCGATAATAAATAGACTATATTTGAAGCTTTGTCCTAGGCCCCGTATATGATCATGATGAGCATGAGTAATCACTCTGATTAGTCTTTGATAGAATGCGTCTGCTACAACGTTCTCGCCTAATAGTATAGCTCCTGTATTCGTGACATCGGCATGATTTAGTGCTCTCAGCATCCTGGTGCACCGGCTCATCATGTTATACGCATTGTACTAATTGATAAAACTACTAGGAGCCTATCTCTAGAAATAAAAATATAAGATTCGGGGCGACGGAAAGAAACGTCGCGTTTACTTTTTGTTGTATCTTTCTATTGCCTTTCTGATTATTTCAAGTGCTTTTTCCTTTCCTTCCCATCCCTTTACCTTGACCCATTTACCAGGCTCGAGCTCTTTATAATGTTCGAAGAAGTGCTTGATCTTATTCTTTAGGGCTTCGGGTATGGAGTCTACGTCGGTCCAGTCCTTGTATAATGGGTCTAGCTTAGGTTTTGGAACTGCTACTATTTTCCAGTCAAGGCCTTCCTCGTCTTCCATGTTGAGCACTGCTATGGGGACTACCTCGATGAGGCTTCCCGGAAATACTGGCTCCCTACTTATTACGAGGATATCCACTGGGTCTCCGTCTTCTTCAAGCGTCCCAGGTATAAAGCCATAGTTAAACGGGTAAGACATGCTAGTGTATAGGAACCTATC
>WAOU01000010.1 GCA_015521095.1 Desulfurococcales archaeon
AACAGGATCACGGGGAGGTCTACATTGTTCTTGATCTCCCGGACTATTTTCCCGAGGTGGGGCTCGAAGACGCCTATGGAGCCTCCGACAAGGATCGCGTCTGTGCCTGCGTCATAGGCTAGCCTGGCGAGCTCCCCTGCCTTAAGTGCGCCGACTTTCTCTGGATCGATAAGTGTGAAGTGGAGCCTTCGCTCCTGGGAGTCGGCTAGTACCTTATCTAGGACCCTGCCCAAGGCTATTCTTCCTCCTCTTCTTCCTCGAAGACGGCTTCTACCTCCTCGTCAGAGACCTCCTTTCTCCTACACTCGTCTAATCTATCCTCGTATGCGAGATCGCTTATCTTATTATAGACGTCTATCCGGTCGAGGGTCTGAGGAACCTCCATTTCACAGTATAATCCACAGCTACCACATCTGGCTATCGCGAGCCGCATAAGTGGGTTCTTTGCCTTCTTGAAGTCTATTGTAAGCGTCATGTTCCCGCACACGGGGCACTGGAAGTATCGTGAAGGCAGTCTAACCTTCTTCCTCGTAGTCTTTCTTCTTTTCCTTCTTCTACCCAAGTTTCCTTCACCCGTATTCCTGGTGGGCGGCGGCCCCTGTGTATGACCTATACCACCATAGGCGTTGAACACTCTATCTCAAATATAAGTGTATAAAGAGTTATTTACGCTATTATCATCGCACCATTGATAGAGAGGGGTGTAGCATAGATGGCGGATTACAAGGTAAAGGACCTTGGACTAGCTAGCCAAGGCAGGATACAGCTTGAATGGGCAGAACACAACATGCCTGTAGTCATGAGACTACGTAGAAAATACCTGGAGAAGAAGCCTCTCGAAGGCCTACGTGTCTCATTAGTGCTTCACGTGACCAAGGAGACAGGGGTCCTTGCCAGAACCCTCAAAGCGTGGGGCGCAGAAGTATACTTGGCGGCGAGTAATCCTTTATCAACGCAGGATGACGTTGCTGCCGCGTTGGTAGAGGACGGTATACATGTCTACGCGTGGAAGGGTATGAGTACTGAGGAGTATTTCTGGGCGATCTCCGAGGTGGCATCAAAGCAGCCAAACCTGGTGGTCGATGATGGAGGAGATCTCCACGCGTATCTTCATGATAAGAGGCCTGATATAGCGGAGAAGATCCTGGGCGGTACAGAGGAGACAACTACGGGCGTAATTAGGCTCAGGGCAATGGAGAAAGAGGGAGTCCTCAAGTATCCTGTCATAGCTGTTAATGATGCATATACAAAGTTCCTCTTCGATAACAGGTATGGTACTGGTCAGAGCACGGTGGACGGTATCCTTAGAGCCACCAATATATTGATTGCTGGTAGAAAGGTCGTCGTCGCTGGATACGGCTGGGTGGGCAGAGGAATTGCGATGAGGATGCGGGGCATGGGTGCCCGCGTAATAGTAGTGGAGGCCGATCCTATACGGGCTCTTGAGGCCGTGATGGATGGATTTGATGTAATGGACATGGAGTCTGCTGCAGAGATAGGCGAGATATTTATCACAGCCACAGGAAACGCCAAAGTGATAAGAAAAGAACATTTTGAGAAAATGCGGGATGGAGCAATATTAGCAAACTCCGGACACTTCAACATAGAGATAGATGTACAGGCACTAGAAGAAATGAGCGTCTCCAAGCGGAGAATACGAAAATACATAGAGGAATACAAGCTAGCCAACGGAAAGAAACTATACCTCCTCGCCGAGGGGAGACTAGTAAACTTAGTAGCAGCCGAAGGACATCCAAGCGAAGTAATGGATATGAGCTTCGCAAACCAGGCACAGGCACTAATATATATACTAGAAAACAAGGATAAGTTACAGCCAAAAGTATACTTGCTTCCAAGAGAATATGATGAGAATACAGCGCGAATGAAGCTAGAAGCAATGGGCATTAAAATAGAGGAACTCACAGAGGAGCAGAAAAAGTATCTAAAATCATGGAGATTATAACTTCTCTATTTTAAAATCAACAAATTAGTGACTAGGATATTAACGTATTCTATACGTTTTCCGATTAGACAGGGTATTTGAGCTGAGGAGTTCGTTGGATGGTGGGCCCGGGGGGATTTGAACCCCCGACCACCCGGTTATGAGCCGGGCGCTCTACCGGGCTGAGCTACGGGCCCGGAGGGCATGTCGTGCCTCCAAACCTGGTATTCGTTGGGGAAGGAATTAAATATTTACTCTGGGAGCTTCTATATAGGATAATTTTATATTGTTAGTTTAATCGTGTTATATTTTAAATAATTAATATAATAATATACAAGATGATTATTTATATTACCTAAAAACCTACACAGTATATTATTATCATGGTGAAGACTTCTTTGATAAAGAAGATAGGTCTAGGATCTCCTCTCCAGGACCTCATCGATACTTTAGGCGAGGTTTACAAGTATGTGGCCATGGATCTGGTATCTGTGGGTGTTATAAGAGGATGCATTAAACCGCTTCCTTCAAAGAGTTCTTGGTTATCGGGAGATACGATTATTCTTCCACAGGATAGAGATGAGTATATTCGTTTAATGAGCTATGTTACAACTGGATTATCTGTATTCAACATGTGTATTAGTAAGATCATTGGGCTTAGAGGAGAGATTGGCTTCGAGTCCTGCGCAGACTTGGTAATGCTAGTGCATTTAATGTCGGATTGCGAGGTTAAATCAGTACTAGACAATTACAATAAACTATTTGATAATTTAGACTATGCAGCGGAGTTGATCAAGATGAATAGAAAATTATTGTCTAGAAGGATTCCATGTGTTTTCTATTATAAATTGGCTAAGAACGGGTCGCGTTCTGCAGTGGATATGTTGAAGAGAATGAATTGTAGTGATGAGGATCTTGATCTTACGATCGAAGGCCTCTAGTCAAATCATGCTAGATTGGCGTGTTTCCCTACTGACTCCAGAATTCTTTTAGTTGCTCGGAGGAAAGTCGCTCTTCATCCCTTCTAAGTCAGCGTCGCTCCACCATCCTCATCGCGTGTATAAGATTATCCGAGACAAGTCTAAAAAACAATAACGTGATAAGGGTCTGGTAGGAGAGAAAGATTATGCTTTGATCTCTTCTTTCTTAGCAGGGGCAACCTCGGGCTTGGCGTGTCTAGCCATCTCTCTTAGTATCGAGTTCTTTGATACTATTCCTACTAGTTTTCCTTCTTCGTCGACGACAGGTAGACCGTCTACGTTTTCTTCTTTGAAGGCCTGTATCGCCTCTATTATCGTGTCTTCAGGGGAGAGGGTCTTCTTTACCTGGACCATGGCGTCGGATGCTATTAGGGGCATTACTTTTACGAATCTTGCCATTTTTCTCCCGGCCCTGACGAGTCTTCTAACCCATATGAGTCGTCTGCTCTTTCTTGATAGCAGGCTGTCTTCTAGGGCTACGAATGGTAGCCTGTTTGCTGATACTACTCCGTAGACTATGTTTCCTTCTGCTACTACTACTGCGTCTAGCAGTAGTGTCTGCATCTTGTTAATTACATGTGCTAGGCTGTGGTGTGGGTGTACTGTGGCGAATCTCCTTGGGACTACTAGGTCTCTGACTCTTATGTCTCCTATGTGGTGTTTGGCGTATGCCTCTATCAGGTCGTCCTTAGTTATGAATCCGACAGTGTTTCCTTCCTCGTCTTCTACTATTGCTACTTCGGCATTATTTGATAGAAGCTTGAACGCCACGTTTTCGAGTGGCTCGTTTGCCTTGACGCGTGGTATGACCTTGCTCATTACATAGTCTATGAAGAACTTATCGTAGACTCTTCTCCTCCATATTGGTCCCTTTAACGCTATTGCCTTCAGCATATTCCATTTTGTTACGACTCCTATAATCCGCCCTGCCTCGTCCAGTACCAGTAGATAGTCTGTCTTCCTCCTCAGCATCTCTTTTCTAGCGTGCTCTACAGTATCATTGATTGTTATAGCGGGGAGCTCTTCCCTCATAGCGTCCTTAGCGGTTACTCCTAGGGCTTCATAGGGTAGTTCTTTTGGTCGCTCTATGACTTCTGTTATAAGCGACTGCTCTGAGCGATAAACTGTCCTCTCCTCTGCTTCGACGATCTTTGGCATGGGTAGCGGTTTTACAGCTACTCTGCCTGGCTTTGCTCCCTTCATGTAGACCTTCACTACGTCTAGCTGTGTCAGTATTCCTACTAGCTTTCCTTCCTCGTCAACGACAGGTAGTATAGAGAAGTCGTTCTCAACCATTATCTTAGCAGCCTGCTCTATAGGGGTGTCGGGTGTAGCTACAACGGCTCCTCTCGTCATTATACGTCTTACTTTAGCGGGCGTTGTGATCTTTCCAGCGCTTATCTCTCTATGGAATCTCCATCTTCCCTTTCTTACGAGGTCGAATGGAGTTATCACACCTATAGGTACTGGCTCCTCCTTGCTTCTTACAACTACTAGACCTGGCAGTCCTCTGAACACAAACCTGCTCCATACCCTGTTTATTTTCTCGTCTGGTGTTACGATATAGTTCTCTAGTTTTTCTGTCGTCATTGCTTCACCGACAGTTTCTGCAAGTGGTCTTAGGCCCCGATCCATAAATGTCTTGATGATGTCCCTTAGAGATACTACTCCCACGAGTCTGTCGTTTTCGTCGACGACAGGCGCCGAGTCGGTCTTGAATTCTTCTAGTATTTCTACTATCTCGTCGAGGTTTTGATCTAGGCGTAGCACTGGATGGCTACGTGCGACATCTATAACTCGTAGATTGGACTTTGTACTTGTAGGTATTATTGCCTCGATACGTGTGAGGAATCCCTCGAGTTTGTTTGTTTTCTCGTCTTTGACTATGGGTAGTATTCTCTCTTCTGTATTTCTGAATAGTGCTCTTGCTGTTGTTAGTGGTGTTCTTGGAAGTAGCTTTGCCTGTGGCTCTCTTAGTACTTCCCAGATCTTCACTCCTCTCTTCACCTTAACCTAATTATAGCAATACTGACTAATAACCTCTCTCTAAGGAGGGAGGTTGAAAGGGTATAAAGGGGGGCGAGGCACAGTATATACATGATGTAGAGGAGCCCCTGGGAGGGCTCGCGTCAGAGACCGTAAGGCGACGAGCATCAATACGATGTATAGTCGAGGGATAGTGTAAGGTAAACACAACTGCAGAGACACGACAAGAACAGTATGTGAGGTGGAGAAAATGACTAGTCAAGTAGTTAAAGGCGTCGACCAAGCGCCAAAATGTCCGATATGTAAGGTTCCAATGATGTATCTAATGGAAAAGGAGAAGAAGAGTAGTGGAGAAATACGGATTACTAGATTCTATAGATGCCCGGTGTGTGGAACTAAGATAATAGATGAGAGGTTACTGTTAAAGCCAGTTAATGGAAGCATAATCGTATATTCCCTCTCCAACGGGGAGAAGCAAATAATCTACTCTAGGCCTAGACCGGTGATTAAGAGAGGTAGGAGATCTCCAAGGGCTAGGACTAGGAAATAAAGAAAGAATTAACACAGTTTTTCCCTATTTATTGAATCCAGTTTCCATTCTATTGTAATAGTTTATAAGTCTCCATGTAGAAATCCATATTTCAAGACGGTGCTCTGAGCTAGTCGTGGGAGGATGAAGATTTGGGGTTCTTCGAAGACTTCAAGAAAGTCATTCGGATATATCCAGACGTAAAAGGCGTCGCTAGAAGAATGTTTGTAACCAACAGCCTTGATGGAATAGTTGCTGGCATAGGAGTGGATATAGGAGGCTTCTCTCATAATGCTGATCCGCTTCTTCTCGCCTCAAGCATTATAGGTGGAACTGTAGCTATGGGAGTAATAAGCGGTATCCTAGGAGTCTATCTCTCAGAGAGAGCAGAGAGGATAAAGGAGGTTAAGGATCTAGAAAGGAAAGTTGCTTCTTCGCTTAAAGATAGCATATATTGGAAGGCCGTAAAGATCCTACCGATATATGTGGCTCTATGGAGCGGCATAGGTATAGTCTTGTTCCCCTTCCTGATAGCGCTTCCCTACCTCTTATCTGCATGGGGCATCCTACCATTATACACGGCGTATCTCTCATCAATAGGCATAGGTCTAGGACTAATGGGCATCCTAGGATATTATCTAGGACGTATAAGCAAAGAAAACATTGGCATAGCCGTTGCAAGAGTATTAGCCATGGGTGTAGCGGCGATAATAATTGTTAAGCTATTAAGGCTGACTCTTGGGGTTTAATTTGCCTAGCTCTAATGGTAGCATGCCGAATATTCCTATTAATTTTTTGAATTCGTCTAGATCAAGATGCTCGTCGGGAGCGTGAGCAGTGGTTCCAGTAGGGCCATAAGATAATGCTTTAGATCCCTTCAATGTATAATAGCGAAGGTCGAGTCCTCCGGGACATACCTCGGGCTCATTTATAATAAGATCATATTTTTTGCCGGATTCTTTGAGTGCTTCGTATAATTCTGCTGGATCATTTATTGCTGGCTCCATAGAGGTCTCGTAGCTTATCTCATAGTTTTCTATGCCTAGCTCAACAGAGATCCATCTCAGCAACGCTTCGAGTTCTCCACGAGTACTTTCAACGTCTTCCTCTGGTATCAGTCTTCTATCTATAGTGAACTCGAAGAGTCCCGGTACCTGATTCGTTTTACCATCAACTACTCGGGCTACTCCGCCAATCATTACAGTCGGATACGAGGCCTCAGGAGGCGTTATCTTATACTTGGTTCTTCTCGTGGAGAGTATAGTCGTGTATCTTGAATGGAGTTCGAGCGCAAATCTTGAGGCGAGAAGGAACGCGTTTTTACCCTGCCAGGGGGTACTGGCATGTGCGTTTTTCCCATGTACTCTTATCTTTGCCCATAGTGCTCCTTTATGCCCGTGCCAGGGAGTCTTCAAGCCGCTAGGCTCCGGTATGATAACGTATTCTGGTGCTCGGTCAATCACTCTTTCCACTAGGTAACCTGTTCCACATTCTCCGCCTATTTCCTCGTCTGGGACAAAGGCTAGTTGAAGGACTAGATTATCCGGGTAGCCATTGGAGTCTTTTAAGGCCTTCAAGCCAGCGAGAACGGCTGCGATTCCTCCTTTCATGTCTATGGCTCCTCTGCCATAGAGCTTGTTATCCTTTACAAGGGGCTTGAAGGGTTCAGTTATTGTCCATCCTATTCCTCCCGGGACTACGTCGTAGTGGCCGTTAAAGTGGAGGATGGGTCCATTGGAGCCGTATGTTGCTAGTACAATATATCTTGGATTACTGCTTGCATGTTTACAGTTCTGCTCTTGATAGTCCTTATCTACTTTTATTATTTGTGTATCGAATCCCAGGCTTTCTGCTGTGTGTGCGAGTAGTTCTGCTATTTCTTCGTAGTGGTCTCCTTGGGGCGAGACAGAAGGTATCTTTATTAGTTCGGAGAGTAGGTCGAGCCCCCAGTTATACGCATTTTCGAGAATATCCTTGTCCAAGCATTATCCCCGACACATTGAGTGTGTCAGAGACCTAATTATTACTTGAGTATAAGGAGTTACGGAATCGTGATGTTCGAGGAGAATCATTTAATATTATTTCTAGTTGATAAAGACAACTATTCTTATCGAGCCCTCGCTAATTGTATCCCCCGGGCAGGTGCCCCCCGGGGGCACATCCTATTCCAGACTCCTATCTGCTACTTTAGACTCTATCCTGATAGGCTTCAAATAGTCAACTATTATCTTGAATGTTTTTTCTGGATCTGTATGTGATCCACAGCTATAGACGTCTAGTGTGGCGAAGTCGTATTCGGGCCATGTGTGGATCGTTATGTGGCTCTCTAGGATTATTGCGACTAGGCTGAATCCTTCTCCTATTTTCCAGGTCTTTATATCTAGTATTGTCATGTTTCCTTCTTCAGCGGCTTTTCTGACTACGTCTTCTAGCAATTCTGGGTTACGGAGGGCTTCGTGGTTGCGGCACCCTATAAGGTTTCCATAGACGTGTTTTCCATAGACCTTATAGGATTCCAGGCTCCTCTGTTCTAATCTGAAGCTCATAGTGTTCACCCCCCTTTTATACCCCGCAACTGTAAGTATTGTATTGGATTTAGTTAAAAGTTTGACCCCCCGGGTGCATGAGTTTGGAAACGATAGGTGTTGGCGCGGTTACGGGGCTCTACGGGGTCTCTAAGATAAGTAATGCTATCCTGATAGACTCCGTCGAGGTATTTAACAATATCAAGAGGGGAATCGAGAAGATCATTAGTGAAAGAGAGGGAATTACCGGGTTCAGGGCAATAGCGGGCAGACAGTCAGACGTCGATCTTATCGTCGTACAGATACCTCCCTATCCTCAAGCAGTAGCTGAAGCAGTATCCGAGCTCTACATGTTTGGCGTAAGGAACGTGATTATGATCAGTAGAGGATACAGGCTCTCGAAGAAGGTTCCTATATCATCTGTCCTCGTGGCTAACGGGGCAATCGGTCGAGACACGCTGAGTAAGAGGATCTCGGGTGAAGGGCTTCCACTGCTCGCTTCTCAGAGAATGGCTTCAGGGTTCAAGAATCTAGTAGAGATAAGGTTCTCTGACTTCAAATGGATATACGGTTTCACGGTATCAGTTCCAAGTCCTCGAATACGGTGGATAGCGAGCGAGTTAAAGGATCTTCTAGGAAAGCGAGGAGTTTATGCTGTTGACTCGATGACCGCTACATTGTATGCTCTTCAATACGAGTTCCAGAAGCTTGAGGCACTCTCCCTTCTCACATTGTCGAGAGCATATACTCATCCTGTTACAAGCATCATGCCTTCCTTCGACGAACTTGCAAGTCTCAGGGAGAAAGAAGTAAGATTAGAGTCGGTTCTTTATATGGCCGCTGTAGAACTGTTCAAACAGTTAGAGAGGAGGTCGTTATAGGTATGAGTAATGCTACTCTACGCCGTCTGCCTCGAGATATAATCGATGATATAATGGTAGAACTTGACCTACTAGAATCACAGCTTGCCTTGGCTAGTAAAGACTTCAAGCATAAAGGCCAAATACTAAATATAGTATTGTACATAGAGAATATCCGTACTTTGCTTATAGAGCTTAAGCAGATGACGGAGCAGGAAGAAAAGTCCTCTATATGATAAACTTATAAGGATATTATTGTCTGAAGCCTATTCTTCTACTTTTTCAACATAGAGTACCGGGCCTTCCTTTCGTAGAACCTTTACTTTACTTCCACGAGGCACGAATTCATTAGAGATAGCCTTCCAGTATTCGCCTTCTACTATTATGAATCCTGGTTTTCCAGGCTCCAAGTCGTCGACTGCTTCGCCTATTTTTCCGGTGATGCTCCATACTATTGGTTGCCTCTTTCGTACTTCTAGGACCTTATATACAACATAGACTGTGAATACTCCCATTATAGCTCCTGTAATATAGAGTGATGCGAGGAGCGTGTTAGCATATCCTTGTGGAACCGCGAATCCTGCTCCTGCAGGCAGTAAGGCTATTCCGAGGACGAGCATAACTATTCCGACTCCTCCTAGAACTCCGAAGCCCGGAGTATGCATTTCGATTACGACGAGTAGTGCTCCTAGAGCTAGGAGCAGGATTGTTACCATGTTGATGTTATAGCCTGTTCCCGCCATTCCTAGGATAAGGAGCAGTGCTCCTATAGTAGCGTATGCGAGATGACCCGATACTATACTGAATAATAGTATGAGCATTCCTAGGCTAAGGAGTATTCCAGACAATATAGGGTCCGATAGTGAATGGATAATTACGACTCTCGGCGGAGGAGGTATTTCTTCTACGGTGATAGATCCTTCTCCGTTAATAAACGCATATGTATAACCTGAAGGTAAAGCGACAACGAGATTATTTAGTTTATTAATTAGATCAGTCGTGTCTGAGGCGACAATTTCGATTACTCCCTTGTCAAGAGCCTCGTACGCCCCGTAGTTATCATTATAGAGGACGAATCGTACGAGTGCAGTGGAGTTGCGTCCCTTCGTAGCCGCGTGTTCACATAGTAGCTTGATTAATGGATTGATTATCTTGGAATCGTTTATAGGCTGATAACTACCCGTTTGTGGATCATAGGCTATTGGCTGCATTGATCCGATGATCGTTCCTGGCTGCATAGCGGCGATATGCGTGGACATTAGTATTAGGGTCCCGGCGCTTTCTGCCCATTTGTCTACAACGTAGCCTATGACTGGTATCTTTGCGTCGTCGATTATAGTTACGATATTTGTTGCTGGATCCAGGTATCCGCCTGGAGTGTTTAGGAGGATTATTAGGGCGGCGTTGTTTTCTTCTGCAATCTGTATAGCGTACTTGACATATTCTTCCGTTGACGTATCTATGATGCCAGTTATCTCTATATAATAGTATTTTCCAGAGATGACTCTATCATATGTTGCGTTTGACGTTGTGCCTATTATTCCATACATTTTTTCTACTGAACCACAGTATTTTGCGCCTAGAGTATCATATGTTGTGGTAGTGTTGGTTTGTGAATACGAGGTTGTTGAGGAGACAAGGACTATGGATAATGCTAGAATCATTATAGGGATTATTTTTTTGTGGTTCATTGGTTTTGTCCTCATATATTATGTACCTCTCACTGTATAGTCGATTTGTTGGTTATAGTGGTTATCCGTTGTTTGGTACTTGTTTGTTAGCGACCGCCTTTGAGAGTGCTACTATGTCGCCGGTACTGGGCGTATAGGCATGTGGGGCTATTACGATGAGGTTCTTCTCCTTTGCTATCTCTACGAGTGTCTGAAGCTCTCTTAGTCTCATAGCAGATGGATACTTTTCGTAGAATGATGCTGCTTCAGCCATGATCTTTGCAGCCTGCCGCTCTCCCTCGGCTTCGATTATTCTTGCCCTCCTCCATCTCTCGGCCTCGGCTTGTTTGGCCATAGCTCGTAGCATTGACTCGGGTAGCTTTACTTCCTTGATTGTTACGGCAGTAACCTTTATTCCCCAGGGGTCTGTGAGCGTGTCAAGTATTTCTTGTAAGCGTTTGTTTATCTCTTCTCTGTTAGTGAGTAGGTCGTCTAGTTCTACTTGTCCTATTATGTCTCTGAGGGTGGTTTGGGCGAGCATTATTACTCCATAATGGTAGTTTTCTATCTTTGTCACGGCTTTTTCTGGATCGAATACTTTGTAGTATACTACGGCGTCGACTCCTACTGTGACGTTGTCTTTTGTGATGGTTCTTTGTTCCGGGACATCTGCAGTGACTATTCTTAGGTCTATTCGAACAAAGTTGTCTATGAAGGGGATAATGAAGAAGAGTCCTGGGCCCTTGGCTCCTAGGAGTCTTCCGAGTCGAAATATGACTGCCCTCTCATATTCTTTGACGACCTTTATACTCATTGAGAGAAGGGTTCCAACAATGAATAATGCAATGAGGGCTTCGATAAGTAGAGTGTCTTCCGGCACAACCTACACCTCTGGACCGTATTATAATATGTTTGTAAAGAGGGATCTTATTAATAGTGGTTTCTCGTAGAGGACTATTTGAAGATCCGGACAGATAAATGATAATACTGGCTAGTGTAGGGGCACGGGCGTGTTCTAGAGATGGTTAACAAGAGAAGCGCTACACGGGTAGAGAACGAGCTGGCTAACATATTGTGGGAGAGGGGTTTCGCCGTTGTACGAGGTCCCTCGAGTGGGTCAGCGACAAAGAGACGTTTTCAGCCCGATCTTCTAGCGGTTAAAGACGGGAGGATACTCGTAATAGAGGTTAAGCAGGGAAGGGAGTCAAGGCCCCTCTATATTCCTCCGGGCCAAGTGAAGGGCCTCCTCGAGCTGGAGAAGAGGAGCGGTGGTCTCGCCGTCGTGGCAGTAAAGATATCTTGGATCGGTTGGCGGTTCCATATACTGAAGGATTTACCAGAGACGAAGTCGGGTAGGAGGAAGATTTCTAAGCCGGAGTCTGGAATGAGGCTGTATGAGTTGGAGAATCTTCTTTTCTCAAGGGTAAAAGTGATGGACGAGTATTTTGGCTAAGTTGGGGCCTTCCTAACCGGGAATTTCTCTATGGACGCTTCTATTATTCTAGAATGGTATGATTCTTGCCTCGAATCCGTTTTTCTCGGCTATCTTCCTGATACGTTTAAGTCTACGAGCAGTGAGCCGAGGCGTATGTCTTGGCACCCTTACGATTACAATTCCGTCACGTATTTCTACTTGGGCCTCCGGTAGGATCTTTTGTATTAGTCTTGTTACGGCTTCCTGCTTCATTTTGGCTTGCCGGCCCTTCACTGGGACTACCATTGTTTGTTCTCCAAAGGTGTAGATCTCGTATTCGAGTTCTCCTGTTAGGAAGTCTCTTACCTCAACAACTGGTCTGGATAGATCTGCTTCTTTTAGGCCTGTAGGGAGTTTTACTGTTATTGAGAGATCTAGGACTTTTTCAACTTGTCCCTTGTCTATGAATATAACGGTATCTATTATGCTTGGGATCATTCCGAGCTCGACTCTCCGTATAAATCTCTGTATCGCGTCTATGGGTGTTGTAGCATGCACTACTCCAACCATGCCTATACCTGCTAGTCTAAGGTCCACGTATAGCTGGAAGTCCTCGTCGCTTCTCAACTCGTCGTAGAACGTGTAATCGGGTCTGCTCAGGAGGAGTATGTCGTGTAATTCTCCTAGATCAGCATAGTTCTTAGAGTATTGTGTGACTATTGCCGGTAGCTTCATGTCCCTAGGGGACTCTATGGTCTTTACTATCTTGCCCTGAGACGCATAATATTCTGCGAGCGCCTGTGCGAACGTGGTCTTGCCCATACCAGGCGCTCCGGCTATAAGGATGCCTTCTGCTCTTTCTCTTAGTCTCTCAAGCAGTTTATCTGGTAGGTTATAGTCTTCAAGTTTGAGTCTAACTACGGGCTTAACAGCGGTTATCTCCCATGCTTCGCTTAAAGGCGGACGAGTAATGACTATTCTATAGTCCTTCAGTTGGACAATTGTTGACCCGAACCTATCGATTTCTACGAATCCATCTTCCATACGAGATGCAGCTTCAAGGATTTCCCTAGCTATGTTCTCGAGATCTCGTCTAGTGAGGGGCTCACTGGATAATGAGACGAACGTCCATCTACCCGGACGACCTACCTTCGCTAGGGGTGGGGCTCCTTCCTTTAGGTGGACGCTCATCGTTTTACCGGTGAAGAATTCCTCTATCTTTAGTTTACCCTCTCTACCGGCTCTTGCAGTATAGTATACGGATACCCCTAGGGCCTGCGCTGCCTTTGCTTGGAGCGGATCGCTTGTTAGGAGAGTTGCACCGGTTTTCCACGCGTATTCGCGTGTGATTTTCTTTACGTCTTCTAAGGAGAGCGTTTTCATCCGTGATGGTTTATCGTCGTCGACAATCGTGATCTCCAGGTCTATTGTACTCATTCCTAGGAGGCTTGAGAGATCTTCTAAACCCGCCATGCCTGCTGTCTTTCCTTTTTTGGCTTCTTCATATAGGTAGTCGACTATAGCTCTATGTATAAGTAGTCTTCCCGAGAGTTCTCCTTTTCTAATAGCTTCAGCTAGTGTTCCGTCAATTACTGCATCTATATCCGCTACATACACCTGTTGCAATACTCTTCCCCGTTACTGTTTTCCCTGAGACACAGGTGTCTAGGCCGAGTTGATATAATTATTCTTGGTGTCAAAAAGAACTAGATTAAACCCGCTTATTGCACATAGTGTTAAGAGGAGGTGTAATAGGAGATGATAAGCATACTCGTTACAGGCGACATAGTTTACACAGGTAGTGAGATGCTGAGGAACGGCTATGTTTATGTGAGGGGAGGACGCGTCATTGATCTTGGAGAGGGTTCTCCACCCGAGGAATATACATATGCAACGCTCGTATTGGGAGGTCCCGGTAGAATAGTTGTACCAGGTCTAAGAGTTATTGCTGACCCACTACTATATCCATTTAGGTATACAGAACTCTATGATTCGCCATGTAAACTGTACAGGCAGTTATCTCCTAGCGAAGCATTCAAGCTATCGCTACCCGGCATATACACGTTACATATGTTGGGGGCGACCTCGGTAGCTGTAAGATACGTTTCGGAGGATCTACCATATAGTCTTAAGAAATCACTGGACGCGGATTTCGACTTATACAGAGTCGAATGCGGAGATAGCGGATCCGACGAGTTGGAGAGCGAAGAGGTTATTATAGATCCACTAAATGATTTTCAAGCTATCAAAGACCCACTAGATTATTCGAGAATGGTGTCAAAGCGCCTCGGGAAAGAACCTCCAATGATATCAAAGGATTCAATAGCGAATATAGCAGTGTTCAACGCAAGGTCTCCTCCGCTATTTACAGTAGTTGAGTACAGTTCTAGGCTAGATCCGGCTAAGCTGTATGGAAGAGCTGGCTGGGTTGAGTCACTACTATACGGAGAGAATATACTGGTAGACTCCGGCGAACATATCTATATAGTTGAGAAACATCTGAGGGAAGCATATAGTATTGCCACTAATATAGCTTCCAGGTATAGTCGCTGATCGAGGGCTTCCTCATCCCGAAAGGGTCAGACTCGTGAATTCGCTCATCCCTTAAACCTATATTCTTCTTTGATCTTTATAACATCGCCGAGAGCGTCTCCTATAGCTCTGTATGCCTTCTCCAGCTCTTCCTTATAGATCTTTGGAGAGGCTCTAGGCACAGGATTTACTCGTATTCTGCAAGGCTCTATCTGTACATTAACGTACGAATATAATCCGATTTTGGCTATGAGCTTCATTATTTCTTCTTTGTCGTGTCCAGATACAGGACGTATGACCGGGAGCCTTATACCACCGCCAATTAGTCGTAGGTTCCTTATCGTCTGGCTAGCGACTTGGCCGATGTTGTCTCCGGTGGCAAGTGCTTCATATCCTCTGGTTTCTGCGAATTCAGAGGCGTGCTCTAGCATTATTCTCCTAATTATTAGAGTCCTATACTCAGGCCTGATTATTTCAGCGAGCCTCTCGACAACCGGAGTCATATCTGCAATATAGAGTTTGAGATCCCATCCATGGGCCCAGATTTCTGCTAGTTTCTCCGCTATTATAACCGCGTTCTCTTTTGCTTCCTCCACGCCGAGATCATAGTATATGAGTCCTGGAGTCGCCCCTCTTCGCATAATATACCATGCTGTTGCAGTGGAATCAAATCCCCCACTGAATAGTACGAGCACCGGCTCCTCGCTGCCTACAGGGAGTCCTCCAGGGCCAGGAATAACCTTATCATAATAGAAAACAGTATTCCCACGGATCTCTACATACACCGTGTATTCAGGATTCGTAAGATCGACTCTTGTCTCACCTTGCCTGAATAAAGCCGCACCCAGTGCCCTCTCAACATCCTTGCTAGTAAACTCATGCGTCCCAGTTCTTCTAGCGGTGACCCTGAATGTTTTCCCTGCAACCTTGTCATAAAAGAGGCTTTTCCCGACATTGACGATTTCTTCCAATGAGTATAGCGTATAGGCCATTGCAGGGCTAGTAGACTTTACTCCAAAAACATACGAGATTTTTTCCGCAGCCTCGTAGGGATCCCCTGGATCCCATAATATGATCCTCCCTGGCGTTTTACTAAGTGTACCCTTTAGCTCGTACTTTTCAATAACTCGGGCTATGTAGTGTGATAATAAATCCTCCATCCTGCGCCTGGTCAGAGGTCCTTTGACGGCAATCTCCGAGTACCGTATTATGACTGCTGGCCGGTTCTTCATCTTGTATAAACCTAGGAGTCATGAGTATGAATCGGAGATAATTATTCTAACCTCAACAAGTATGATCCTGGTAGAGGGGCATCAAGGAGATGAAGCGAGTAATATCATTCAGATGGTTTAAGGGATTCCTAGTAGTATCCATGGGTAGAGATGGCCTCAGTATAATGGGTTCCAACTCTAGGATTGTACTAGGAGATAGACAAATCTCGGTGAAAGGGCTTTACCAGGGTATGAGAGAGTATGCTGAGAACTCGAGGGCCCAAGTAAAGACACTCTATATTGATCTAGCGTTTCCTATTAAGGGAGTGGATAAGCCCGAGGGCGAGGTTTATCTTAGAACTGTGGATACATATATTGATAATTATGGTTTATCCTATACTCCTCTCGACGAGCTAGGATATTTTCTTACAATATATCCTCCCTCAAGCGCATTATATGAGAACGTAATTATAGGACCAGATATGATTGCTGTCACTATGCTAAGAAGAAGACATATCTACTTGATGGAGGAAGGCGAGGAGAAGACTATAATTCTCGTCTAGAGGTGGCATTCATGATTGTAGGAGTAGACTATGCTCAGTGTGAGGAAGTCGGAAAAATTATGAGAAAAATCATTGATAATATATCTATTGATAAATTTGAGGACCAGCGATACTATCCTCCATTGAAGGCGTCGAGAGAAGAGGTGACTAGGTATTTTCTGGTTATGGTGGCATTAGATCACAGACTAAGCAGGCCAGGCAAACCATATGAAGGATTCGTCGACGACGAATTCTATCATGGCGCCGACCTCTTATATCGTCTGGGGAGGAAGTACTTCGACGAAAAACCCGAGTTCTTCGATCCAAACTATTTGCAGACCTTAAGAATAGACGAATTCGTGGAAATGTTTACTGTGAAGTCAGAAAACGGGAGAACAGCACGTCCCCCAGATCCAGAAATACGTGTAGGCCTATTACGGGACCTAGCAAAAAAACTTGTTAAATTATATGGGGGATCAGCATATTCCCTGATAACTCAGTCTCGTGGATACCTAAGGAGGGGCATAGGAGAAGGTTTCATTGACCGACTAAAGATATTCACCGCATACCAGGATCCCGTCGAGAAAAAACCGTTTCTACTAGCCAAGTTCCTCGAAAGAAGAGGAATACTCCCAGTATACGATCCATACAACAAGGAGGTACCCGTGGATAACCACCTAGTCAGGATCGCCATACGACTAGGCATAATTAAGGTAGACACTATACTCCTAGAGAAGATTGCTGCAGGCATAGAAGTATCTCCCGAAGAAGACATTATTCTAAGATATAATACACGAATAGCATACAAACGCGTCTCCCAACATGGAGGAATAGACCCATTCATAATGGATGACTTCCTTTGGATGTTTGGTAGGAAGTGTTGTACCCGTGAGACTCCTGTATGTATGCAGGGATGCAGAAAGTCATGCTCAATGATAAACGGATGTAGCGGCGAAAAATGCGTGTTCCACGGGATTTGTAGTGCAAGGAGAGATCCACTCCTAATGGTAAACGAGCACAAGTTCCTCAACACGTGGTGGTACTAGGATTACAGACTTGCTTTATAATAGAAGAAAACCGGGCCTCCTAGAACCCAAGATATTTTCTATCAAATACAATATTATGATACCAAGGATCACTGGGGGATAAAAGGAAATGGTTCAAGGAGCATTCGACACTCTATTAGCCGAGTACGGAAAAGGAATACCTGTCATTGGAAGAGCAGTTGGAAGAGAAATTCTAGGAACCTCGCCCGGCGCTAAAACTAAAGCAAGTCTCTGGATAAGCCTACCCCCCGCCTCGGAGACCGTAAAGCATGCTCTTGTATCAATAGGGCTAGAAGCACCACAAGATCTGCGGCCACCATTCAAAATAAAAATCGCTATGGAGAGAACATCAATTACCAGAGAGTTCAGGCCCCAGTTCCATGTAGAGCTGGATGATACCATATACTATAAGGCTGTATACGACGTTAAGCCTCTCCTAGCAGAGAAACTGGCTAAATGGGATCTACACAAATTCGTATTCCTCTACGATAGACTCCACCCATTATTCATAAGAGATATCTCGCTAATAGTGGTCTTCGAACATGAGAAATCAGAATATTATCTCTCGGTTCTCACAGGTGCAAAATCCTTAGAACCCGGCGACACGCTCATAGAGTATCCAAAATTTAATTGGAGCTTTGGAGGCGAGAGACGATACTCGTTGGTAATTCACTCACCATATCACAGCTCCCAATACGAAGTAGTAGTCGCAGGCTCTGAGCCGGTCTCTATCTCTGGTGCTGGAAGCCATGTAGTCGAGGGCTCATTTTCGTATAAGGGTAGCCTTGTACCTGTATCGGTAAAATATCTGCCGAGTTCCTACAAGTTTTATCCAAGAACAGCAGTGCTCACCGATATCATCTTATTAGAAGAAAAGGTTCCAGCTCCCACCCTAGATATAGATGTCGAAGAAGTAAAGATAGATGAAAACGGGATAAAGGTAAAGATAAATCTATTCAACAAAGGAACTGAACCCATAAGAAAGATCGTTATTGCAATGATCGCGTTGGGCCTCCAGCTCTCATCTAAAAAGATCAATAAACTAGATCCTAACAGTAGTTTATCCCTCGAATTGAAGGGAAGACTATCACTGTTACCTGCACATCCTTCAAAGGCATACATAAATATTGCAGGCATTTCCCTAGGAAGGAGACTGCAAAAGAGCCTAGAATTAGAACTAAAGAAGTAACGGATCCCTGATAATACTATGCCCTTCTCTTTAGTTTGGCCGATGCAGATCTCCTACGAGAGAATATATAGTTTCTTAGAGGAGTTGAAAGGTTAAAACAGTCCACTCCTTTCTCCAGAATTCCGAGAGATATTAGTTCCTCGATGCGAGACTCTGGATCTTTTACACCAAGCTTTTTGAGGTCAAGTACAGCACGTAGGTCTCCTACAGAGATATGCTTCATAAAGTACTCGGCAACTTTTCGGGAATCGGGAGGCAGCTTCTCTATTTGTTCTAGTAGTTTTGCTGCTTTTAACACGGCTTCCTCTGTCATTGTATTAGGCCCCAGACCAAATAGTAGTTAATCGGGGTATAATCTTTGGCGAGAAGAAGGCTAATGAAAAGAATCGCACGCGAGGTTGCAGGAGAAGAGTTTGCTAGAAAGGTTTGGAAGCGTATGGAGCTCATTGGAGATATAGTATTGATAAAAGCGCCTTATGGGGAAGAGGTAGATTATAAACTATACCGGAGAATCGCAGAGAGAATACTCGAAGAACTACCATATGTAAAAAGTGTATGGCTCGCCGCCTCACCTGTAATAGGCGAGTACAGGATAAGGAGAGATCTAATACATCTTGCAGGCGAGCCTAGAACCGAGACATTGTATAAGGAGCATGGATGTGTTTTCAAAGTAGACATAGCGAAGATATTTATCACGCCAAGACTTAGTTTCGAGCATCTGAGAATCGCTAAGCTAGTAGAGCCAGGAGAAGTAGTTGTCAATATGTTTGCCGGGGCAGGCCTCTTCAGTATAATTATAGCTAAACATGCTCGTCCCCGGAAAGTCTACAGTATCGATATCAATAGCTATGCGTACAAGTTCATGAAAGAGAACATAGAAATGAACAAGGTTGAGGACATAGTAGTGCCTATGCTAGGAGATGCGGCTGAGATAATAAAGGAGAAGTTAGTTAGTGTTGCTGACAGAGTTCTAATGCCGTTGCCCGAGCTCGCAATAGAGTATCTTCCATACGCGGTTTTGTCGATCAAGGGGAAGGGACGTATACATGTTTATCTTCATATTAATTGGGTTAAGGAAGAGGACTATCTAGAAAAAGCGGAAGAAGAAGTGTCGGTGGCTCTCTCAAGGATTCCATTGATTAAGAGCTTTAGAATAATAGGGAGTAGAAGGGTCCGCCCGATAGGGCCTCGGTATGAACAGGTCGTGGTGGATGTTGAGGTTGAAAGAAATGAACAAAAAGGATAGGAACAGTGAAGGATCCATCCTAGACGTGTTAGTAGAAGAAAGAGATATAGGGTATCTGGATCCAGGAATCGATAACTTGCTAGTCGAGCTAAACAGTATATCTGGCATAGAAACTACAAGTACGTGCACCGGCCGTATAACTCTTGTCGAGGGTAAGAGACCCTGGATTAGGGGTGAAGAGGGCTCCCGTATATTGTATAAGACCCATGACCCGGTGAGATTAGAGAATATTGTAGAAGTACTATCACGGGGCTTCTGTAATGTATGGTTGAAGGTTTCAGGACCTATTCTTCATATAAGAGTGGTTTCAGCCGAGTGTGCTAAGAGTATTTTATTGATTGGGAGACAGCATGGATTCAAGCACAGTGGAATAATCTCTATGGGAGAAGACGGTATTATATTGGAGTTGATGAGTGGTGCTCAGTTTACGGCACCCATAAGAATAGACTGTACCAATATAGTCAATATTGGTTCAGAGAAAGCACTGAAGCAACTAGTGGAACTAGCAAATATGGTTCTACAAGAGAACAAACAGAGATTCCATAATTTAGTCAAAGCTATTTCTACTGCCTTTTCCGACGACGGATGCTCCTGATATGCTTATAATAGGTCTTTAGGAGATCCTCACCACATTCTCCGCATATTTTTCTTAGCACGCTCGATTCACATTTATAGGGTGTATATCTGGAAGCGATCTCCACAATAGCCTTTGCTATATTAGGTAGAGCAGAAGTGGATGCTAGATTAAGCTCGTTCAGCATGTCTTCAACATATTCTATCGGAGGATCCAGATTCGCTATAAACGTAATCAGCAAGTAGATTTCTTCGTCGCTTAACCCGTCCTTTTTTGCCCGATCCATAATACTACGTATACATTCTGGATATAGATTCGGCCTTATCCCGGGCGAGGATCTTTTGACTAGCTCTCTAGCATATCTCCTACCAAGTTCTTCGAGTCTAGGGGCTTCTAAGTCCTTGTACTCGTCTATTAGTGACTCGAGCTTCCTCCTTATCCCATGTATGATTAAGTGTATTGCTCGCTGCCTGTCTAAGTATATCTTCCGTGATTTGACGAACCCGCTTGGCAGTGAAAGGACAGCGTCATTTGATCCTTCGATTGTCTCTAGATACTTGATAAGGTCTATGCGGAATTTGAGTATCTTAGGGATGACTCTTCCTGCCGGATCAACTAGCCAAGGTATGCTTAATGGCTTATACTCTAGTTTGATTCCGAGATTTTTAGCAGTCTTTATCAGTTCCTCGTCGTTCACCCTAGGGAGAGTAGAGAGCACATGGTCTACAGACGCATCTATTAGTAGTTTAATTAGTCTATACGCTCTGCTCTTCGCAGATGCGACGAGGGCACCATAATAGGAGATAATCGCCTCGTACTCATTAGACGGTAATTCTAATTGTCCATTCTCGACTAGAGAAGACAAAAGTCTTTCTACTAAGGTTAACGAGTCATCTTCTTCTAAAACTATAGGTAATGGTACTTTCACTCCGAGCCTGCGTTCAATAAACAGTTCTGGATTAACCATATAGGGATGCATCATTATTCTGAATCCTCCGTTACATGTATCCTAGTTCTTTCTTCAGCTCTCTTCCCAGCACGTACCTAGGCTATCTATTCACTTTATCATGCACATTTCCCGTGTCATCAATAATTGTCTTCATTTTACAGATCTTTTAAATGGACAAAGGCTTCTTATTCTCTTGAGAGATTCTAGGTGAGAGGATAGTGAAGACCATCGCGAGAAAAATGGCTGAATGGGTATACTCTCTAGAATACGAGAAGATACCTGCAGAAGTTATAGAGGAAGTAAAGAAGAGATTCATAGATACTCTGGGCGTCGCTATCGGAGCATTCTACGAGGAACCCGTAAAAATAGCTCGTTGGCTAGCAGAAAGCAGTTCAGCGACTAGAATACCATCAACAATCTGGGGTACACGAAAGAGAGGCTCAGCAGACCTCGTAGACTTCTATAACGGATGCGCAGCACGATACTTCGACTTTAACGACACCTATCTATCAAAAGAAGCTCTTCATCCAAGCGACAGTATTCCAGCAATTGTAGCGGCGGCGGAAATAGTCGATGCACATGCACACAGAATCATAGAAGGTATTGTAGCGGCATATGAAATTATAGGAGCTCTTGCAGACGCCTATAGCGTCCGTGGCCGAGGATGGGACCACACAGTCTACATAAATATAGGATCAGCCGCTGGAGCAGCTAAGGTACTTGGCCTCGACGTAGACAAGATAGAAGAGGCAATAAATATCGCGACAAACACTTCTCTAGCTCTACGACAAACAAGAGCAGGAGAACTAAGTATGTGGAAAGGATGCGCCGCGGCCCATGCCTCGAGAAACGGATTATTTGCAGCCCTCCTAGCATGGCAGGGAATGACAGGTCCTAAGCCCGTGTTCGAGGGCGAATTCGGATTCTTCAACGTTGCACTCTGCGGTGAAAAGTTTGAACTACCAGAGCTGGCACCCAACGGGAAGTATAGGCTTATGAAAACAAGCATCAAGTACTGGCCCGTAGAATATCATTCAATGTCTGCTGTAGAGGCAGCTCTACGCATCGTCGAAAAAGAAGGAAAGATTAATCCAGAAGACGTAGAGGAGATAACAATAGAGACGTTTACGGTCAGTTATAAGATAATTGTTAAGGATCCAGAGAAATGGGATCCAAAGACCAGGGAGACAGCCGACCACAGCCTACCTTACATTACAGCCGCGGCACTGATAGACGGTAAGGTATGGATAGAAACCTTCAAGCCTGAGCGATATCTTGCTGAGGACGTAAGAAAGTTAATGAAAAAGATGGAGGTCAAGGTATCTGAGAAGTACGATGAAATCTATCCAGACGGAATAGGGAACAAGATAATCATACGCTTTAAAGACGGAAGAGTCGTAGAGGAAGAATCAATATATCCTCCTGGACATTTCAAGAACCCGCTAGATAGAAAAGGAGTCGAGGAGAAATTCCTACGCATAACTAAGGGCCTAGTGTCGGAGGATGCTGCAAAGGAATTCTTGGTGAAGTCATGGTCTCTTGAGAATATAGAAGATGTAGGTAGACTCATCCGTCTTCTAGCAGTAGAACCCTAAAGAACAGGTAATAAATAGAATAATTATTTTTATTATTTTCTTATTCTAACGACGAACAAGCCACCCACGAGTCCTAGGACAAGTCCCACTATTAGGGCAGCAACAGTTAAGCGAGCATTGTTAGAGAGCCTCTCCTTTAGTATTTCATAGTTGGTTTTCGCCTTCTCTAATTCCTGTTTATAGACGTCAACTTCTCCTTTATAGTAATCTAGCTGTTTTGTGAGATTAGTGTTCTCTTGTCTCAGGTTTTCGATTACCTGGTTTAGATTTTGAATAGTATCGTTTAGTTGGCTAAGATAGCTTTTTAGTTGTGAAAGTATTTTGAATTCTAGATCGCTTGTGCCGGTGTTCTTCAATATGATTGCAAGAGGCGTTGAGCCGAGTACTGCTGGCAGATAGTTGGTTAGGAACACGCTTGATTTAATAGTGGTCGTGTTGTTTACATCGTATTCTACGAGTATTGTCCTTATGCTTGAATTGTCTACTAGTTCTAAGTTATATGTTAGATTTGCGGGTTGAGGCGTTACTGGTATTATTCCCTGGAAGAATGCGAGTTTAGTAGTGTTATTGGATATCGAGAGTGCTTGCATCCCTATGGCAACGAGGTTTTCGGCGTTTACAGTCGTGTTTAGCGTCATAGGGGATACGGTTAAGTTGGGATAGGTGTATTCTAGTAGGTTGACTTCTATTAATGATTGGTTTAAGGTGGTTGTTTCTACCGGATAGGATACGATCAATTTGTTCTGTGCGCCATTGTAGGTTATCACGTAGTCTATTTCGGGTGTCCAGCTATAGAAGAAGAAGACTATCTCTAAGCTAGCATTATTCTCAAGTGTTTTGCTTAGCTTCGCTACAACTATATCGGAGGATATTTTGTTTACTTCTAGAGAATAGTTGGTTATTTTTACAACGGCACTGTTTTCTACTTGATATATGCCTATATACGGGTTTGTTGTCGAGTTTAATGCCGTGAAGGTATCACCGACATCATTTTTTATCTCTATCCAGGTAATTCCTCCGTTGTTAGCGTCTAGCTTAAGGTTATAGAACATGGTGTTAACGGTAAGTGTATTGTTTGTCATGGAATAATTAATGTATAAGTCTTGTAGGGAAACGGCACCGGCAGTATAAGATAAGGATAGTATTGGTGCAAGAATAAGTAGCATTGCTAGTAGTATTCCCCAGGGATTCTTAGCTTCGGAAGCATGTCGTGTCATCGAGATAACACCAGGAGTGGGAGTAGATTCATTGACTTTAAAACAATATTGTCGCGATACTTTATAGTATTAATAATATTTCCAATGGAGTAAAGGTAATGTTTCATATCCTTTAATATGGTATTTCATAGCGTGATACATGGTAATAGCTCGGTGAAAATGGCAGTGGTCGACGACAACTGCAGAGGAGTCTTCAAGGGAATAGTATTTAGTGGAAAAGGAGAAGGAGCATTCTATGTAAGCATCTATGCTAAACAATTCCGCAGCGCCCTGGAATTTACTCCGTATCCAGGAACAATGAATGTAAAGCTTCTGGACAATGTGGATTTATTTAATTCATGTCTAGAATATACTCCAAAGAAAATCATAGAACCTCCAAACATAGAAGGTACAAAGCTTGCTAGGGTAATAGCGTATCCTCTACGAGTCAATGGATATAACGTATGGGCTGTCAGGCCAGAGATAACAATCTATAAGAATGACGTCGTCGAACTCATCTCCGATAAGTATCTTAGAGCATTGCTTAATGTCAAAGACGGAGACATAGTCTATGTCTCCTTATCATACAAGCAGGAAGGATAAGGCAAGAATGATGTAGGGCCGCGTGGAAGCCGTCCCCGACTCATCGCCCGGAGTATTCCGGCCTCGTCGCGGGGCGGGGGGGACGCGGCCCCATAGCAGTAGTTATCAAGATTATACCATATAATTTACCCTTTAATCCAATCTGAAGCTCCTTCTATTTTGGCGCGAGATCTTAGAAATATCATATCTATAGCTACATAAACAATAGAGACATCTAGATAATTTGGTTTGCATTTTTTCATGCAATGGTTTCTATCATATAGTAATTCTTTTGCATCATCTTTACTGGTCTTAACTTCTATTAGATATCCATTAACTTCATTTTTAGGTGAAATATTAATTACAAAATAATCAAAACACGTCTTATGACCTTGTTGTCTAAAACAGGTAGTTAGGCATTCTATTTCGTCTAAGAGATTAATGAACTCTTTTTCATGAACAAAGCAGGCCTTTTCACTCTTTATCGAATTTACAAGTCTTTCTCCATCTAAGGTAATCGAACAAAGACGTTTTATATAATCTGTTCTATAATTATCATTAAGGAGTATGGATGATATGTATTCACCTGGATCGACACACTCAACTTCATTGATTTCTTGTAAGTTACCGTCTTTAGTTTTCCTCGTATAATAGGTCTTTCTTCTAATTATTTTAACATTCTTTGGTAGTAACAAACCTTTATTAAACCAAACACCTTCAAAACGTATATCTCCTTTGTAAGGTCGTCCGGGTATTGGAACATATAAATCTAGTAGACGTGCGATAATGTTTTTACGAGTATTGGCACAGAACTCAGTTCTTGCAATAATACAATTACCGAGTTTCTCTTGACTGTTAGCATACTTTTCTAAGAGTTTCTTTATTGAGAGCTCGGCGACAAAACCCCGTAAATGGGATATGTATGGTACTAACTCGTGTTCTATTATATCAGTTAAGTCGTATGTTAGCGTCAATTGCTCACCCATAATTATTAATTATTATAGTTTTATAATTTAGTTATGTTAATATTTTATATTAAATTATAAGAAAAATGTTCTATGCTTTGCGTGGTTTTTCTCCTAGTTTCCTCATGAGTAGTCTGGCGGCTACTATTAGGGGGTCCCATACGGGTGCTAGTGGTGGTGCGTATCCGATGTCGCTGAAGAATAGGTCCCATACAGTTGCTCTTGTTGTGAGTAGTGAAGCAATAACGTT
>WAOU01000011.1 GCA_015521095.1 Desulfurococcales archaeon
CTCCTGACGGCGTTACCGTATGCTTGGTGGAAGAGTTCTGCTTCGTTGTCTCCATGAACTATGCTTGTAAAGAGTGCTTCGAGCTGGCTGGGCGCTATGAGTACTCCGTGGCGCATCATCTCTTCGTGGATTCTTGTGTAGAGGTCCTTGCTTTGAGGCGGAATATCTGAAGGCTTCTCAACGTTTTCTACTCCTAGATAAAACTGCATCATTGGTCCAATCCTATTCACAGAGTATGTAATGCCCGCCGAATCTAGGCTCTCCCTTATTATATCCTCTAATGCCCTTGCATGATCGACTGCTCTGCCTAGTCCTTCCTTCTCGAGAACCCTGATTGTTGCTAGCCCAGCGGCCATTGCTAGTGGATGTCCGTTAAAAGTACCTGCATTGAATACCTTGCCCACAGGGGTGATTAGATCCATTATCTCGCGACGGCCTGCCACAGCCCCGATGGGGAGGCCTCCTCCAATAATCTTACCTAACGTCACCAGATCTGCTTTTACATCGAAGTACTCTTGTGCCCCTCCAAGGGATAATCTGAACCCTGTTATTACTTCGTCGAAGATAAGTACCGCTCCGTATTTTTCCGTTAGTTTTCTCAGCTTGAGTAAGAACTCCTTGCTTGGCGGTATAACTCCGTAATTGCCTACTACTGGTTCTACTATTACTCCTGCTATCTGGTTACCGTATTTCAAGAATATCTCCTCTAGCCTGCCTGGATCATTGTACTCTGCTATGAGTGTTAGCCTGGAAACCTCTGATGGTATGCCAGGGCTCTTTGGCACACCCAGATGACCTGCAGCGCTTCCAGCCGATACAAGAAGATAATCGTGGGCTCCGTGATAACAGCCGTCGAATTTAACTATGAGGTTCCGACCAGTGTACGCTCGCACTAGTCTTAGTGCTAGCATTGTTGCCTCTGTCCCACTGTTCACGAAACGTATTTTTCCTCCTGGATACATGTGTGTGAGTATTTTCTCTGCAAGCCGGATTTCTAGTGGACTGGTAGCCCCATATAACCATCCGTTTTCAAGGGCTTCAATTATTGCTTTTTTGACCTCTGGGTGTGCGTGGCCGAGGATTAGTGGGCCGTATCCGAGAACGTAGTCTACTAGTTTGCCCAGTGATTCATCATAGATATATGGGCCTTGGCCCTTGATCGCTATTAGTTGCTCGGGCCTGGTAAGCGCCCGGATCGGACTGTTTACTCCGCCCACCAGGACCTCTTTTGCCCGGTTTAGAAGCTTCTCTTTGTTCGTCATGAGGATCACCTGTTTTCGAGATATTTGGACGCCTCTAGGGCATGGTACGTTATGATTATGCCGGCTCCCGCCCGCTTGATAGAGGAGAGTACCTCTAGGACGAGATCCTCGTATACGCCTAGACCCTTCTCTGCTAGGAGTCTTATCATGATGTATTCTCCGCTAACATTGTATGCGGCTAGTGGATGCGTCGGAATACTTGTGTGTAGTCTATAGATTACGTCCAGGTAGGGTAGCGCCGGCTTCACCATCAGTATATCGGCTCCCTCCTCTACATCCATCAATGCCTCCTTTAGGATGTCCCTGGTGTAGCTTGGATCCATTTGGTATGTTGAACGGTCTCCCCATCGAGGACTACTATTCATAACGTCGCGGAAGGGGCCATAGAAGCTACTAGCGTACTTTACGCTATAGGACATGATACCAACATCACTGTATCCGTTGTCGTCTAATGCGCTTCTTATAGTGGCTACTTGTCCGTCCATCATACCGCTCGGAGCTATGATGTCGGCTCCTGCTTCTGCCTGTGAAACTGCAATTCTCTTGTATAGCTCTAATGTGCGGTCATTATCTATGCATTTACCACGTCTACAATCTACTGGTATCCCGCAGTGTCCATGGCTGGAATATCCGCATATACAGAGATCCGTTATTAGGACAGGTTCCCAGCCCGTTTCTTTTCTTATGTTCCTGATGGCTTCCTGGACAGGGCCATCCCTGGCATATGCTCTTGTAGCCTCCATATCTTTTCGATTAGGTACACCGAATAACAGGAAGGCCTTTACGCCAAGATCCATTGCTTCCTGTATCAAGCTTACTAGTTCGCTCGAGCGAGGAGGATAATATTGGTGTCCCGGAAGCGACTTTATCGGCGTAGGCGTCGTTATCCTCTCATCAACGAATACAGGGAGCACAAAGTCGCTCGGCGAGACATAAACGTCTCTCACAAGCCTACGTATAGCGGGAGACACCCTAAGACGTCTAGGCCTCATTACCGGGAATCTAGGGAGCTTGATCATGTTCCTCCACCGTATTCCTCGACAAGGATTCTGACAAAATCATCGAAGGAAGAAGCCTCCCTCGAGGCTCTCCTGAGGGAGACAAGGAGTGGGTGGAGAAGACTCCTCATATATCGCTCAAGTATCCTTCTATCGCCATTGACCGGGAACTGGTCTAGTAGTCTCTCACCATATTCCAGGATAGTCTTCGCTACTGTGGATACTTGTGCCTCTAGAAGTTTATGGATTAGATTCTTTAGCTCCTCGCTTATTATCTCTTCAGCTTTAGGTATCCATCTAGCCCGATACTGTATTGACTCCCGGAGCACATCTCTAAGATCCTCTAAGTGATAAACACCACTTGCTTTCACTGTCACAGGGGGAATCGAGAGATCTATGATTGCCCCAGCCTTAATCCTCGTTAGGTCTGGTCTATATCCTGTCACAGCTATAAACACTACATTATAGGCACCAATCAGTTCATCGAGCTCTATTGGCTTCGCATTCCTGCAATGGGACGAGATTTTTTCTGCTCTCGAGAGACTCCGAGACGCGACCACTATTTCCGATGCCTCATCGCATATAAGGTAGAGTATCCGCTGGGAAACCTTCCCAGAGCCTATTATGAGAACTCTTCCTAGATCCTCTCCCGACAGAGTCTTAGCAAGTCTAACGGCTGCATAAGGATATCCTGCTCCGCCTTCCCCTATCCCTGTCTCGCTGCGGACTCTTCTACCAGCCATAATCGCGCTTCGGAAAACCGTGTCTAGGAGCCGTGTGACCCTTCCTTGGGATCGGGCCTCGTTCAATGCTCTTCTAATCTGACCGAGTATCTCGTGTTCGCCTATGATCTGGGACTCCAGGCCTGCTGCGATTCTAAAGAGTCTAAGGGCTGCCTCAGGACCAGTTATTAATCTTGGTTCTCCGCCCATACTCTCTATTAGTTCTACTAGTGGTGCTACGTCTCGGGGATTGTCTAGATAGACCTCGAACCTATTGCACGTTGACAGGATAACTATTCCTTGCGCGTCTATGAGTCCATATGCTTTTTCTTTTAGCTCTCCGAGTCTTCCGATAGCATCAAGGCTTGATTCTTTATGAGACGTATAAACTGTGACGAGAGTATTGAGCGGATTGTCAGCGATCATTCCGTTTAGACCCGGTTCCATAATTGGGCCTGGTGATTATTCACGATGAGTAATTATACTTGTATACGCTTATCTTACGCGTATTTACGCGTAAGTATGCGTCTTATTATCGCCGAGACATGAACGGCAAGAGACCACGGTGCACTTGTAGTTGATCGTGCTCCTAGCGCATAGACCTGGGAACCCCGACAGTATAAGAGATGTTCATGATCTCGCATATACTGTTCAGGCCTTAACTGGTGTCGAGACCAGAGTCCTGAACTATGAAGAAGTAGACGATATTACTAATGGACATGTGTTTATCTTGTCTCTCGCTCCGGGTGGGCATTATGAAGCAGTGAAGAACTCTCTTCTCGGAAAAAACGTAAGGATTCACGGTCCTATCCCGGTAGAGATACTTTCCCTTCACTTAGCTAGGGTCATAAACTGGAACAAATGTAGGAGAGCCATTATAGTTTATTGGCCTTCACATAGATTCAAGGAGAGACACGCGTCTTCGATCAAGAAGGCAATAGAGCTCGCCGAGAGAATCACTCGATACAATATCATACCAGTGAGTCTAGACGAGTGGAGCCTTTATCGTAGGGGAGACGAGTGCATTGTGTCGTTGAGCTTGCTACGAGGAGGCCGACTTTACAATATGTTAAAAAAGGAAAATCATAAGGTTATTGATGGATCCCTTTTACCCTTATCGAGGGATCTACTCGCGGTCTGGATAACGAATATTGTTAGATATAATTTCTAGTGCTCTTTGAAACGCCTTCTCTTCTTCTCCCTGCGAGACATATCTCTGGAATACCTTGTCCTCTTCTATAATAAAGTATAATGGGAGCC
>WAOU01000012.1 GCA_015521095.1 Desulfurococcales archaeon
ATTGTTATGAATGCGATCTCGGGGAAGTGGCCGTATCCGAGCTCTGGCCATGGCATTCTTCTAATTGTGGGTCCGTGGCAGTTAAAGCATGATAGTGCTTCTTCTGCTGGGACTACTCCGTGGTTTACCTGCATGTATCTTACTAGTATGGCCCAGTCTCCCTGCCATTCTAGTCCGGAGATCTTCGATCCTATTTCCACTGCTTTTGTCACGTTGCCTGTGGCAAATACTACTCCAACTTTTACTGGTATTGGTGCTTTGCCTGTCTCGCTATATGGCACTACTGCGTAGTGTAGCTTGAATGGATATATCTTGGCTTCGGGATCGTCCTTGTTGCCTAGTGGTTTTACATATGTGATGTAGCCATCTTCATCTGGAGTAACTGGTTGAGGATATAAGTAGACTTCTCTTGTCCCATTGTACCATAGATAAACTGGTTCAACCATGCTTTGTAGATCTAGTGAGGGCTCGTATTTTGCGGCTTCTGGGACGAATTCTGAATCGCTCCAGTTCCTATATACATCGGTTGGATAGTCTCCGTGTGCTATGTATGGTATGTGGCATGTCTGGCAGGCTACTTTGTCTAGGTGGAACTTATTGAGGAACCAGCCCTTAACTCCTTCGTGTGGTTGGTCGCCGTGGCACTGGGTGCATGATGGTACGTTTTCTCCTTCTCTGCTCCATGTGTCAGCTGATTTAGTAGGGAACTTGTGGTCTTCTATCTGGTGACAGTCGATACAGCTTAATCCTGCCGCGAGATGTACGTCGAATTCCCTGCTGACGTTCTTCATGAGGTCAGGGGATAGGTTTGGTCTCTTATAGTGTGGTCCTCCACCGCTGAATGCGTGGCATACTAGGCAGTTCACGTTTGTAGGTTTATCATAGATGTTTGCTGCCAGATCCCATACGCTTATGTTGGGATTAACCATGTATCTCCAAGTACCGTTCTCATCTTGATATACCACTTTGTAGCCGAATTTCACTACACCCGGTCCACCGGCAAAGTACACGTTTGGATCGGCGTGGCATGCTAGACAGTCGATGTTTCCTAGCTGTTCTGGGGTTGGTTGTGTGCTGGGTATGAGTCCCATGCTGACTCCGTGGCACATGCTACATCCTGATGCTATGAATTTGCCTTGAAGATCGCTGTACTCTGGTGGAGGCGCCTTTAGTATTGCTTTGCCAATATAGTTGACGTTGACGTTTCCGTTCCAGAATATGGCTCCACAGAAATCGTTGTAGGCATAGCGTCCTCCAAAGTATATGCTATCTACTCCTGCAATATCTGAGATCTCGTTCGCCATCTGGTAGTGATAGCTATGGAATACCTCGTATACTTCGTCCTCGTGGCACAGGATACATGTTGCACTACCATTATACGATGTTATGCCCGCTCCCTGCCAGTACTCCGTATGGTCTATCTTTCTGCGTTCGACGGGGGTGTAGATTGTTTCCTCTTCATCTTCGCTGGCATAAACGCTAGATACCACTATTGTTGCTAGGACTAGTAAAAAGATTATTACGAAAGCCCCTATCCTACCTAGGCTAGGCAAGGCCCATCATGTAAATTATAGTTGTAGACGGGGTCTTATCGTTGAGAATTGAAAATACAGGCCAGGAAATAAAAAGTCGTTAATATACTATGTTATATAATGAGAAGTATGAATATAGATATTTTTTATGCTCAAAAATTAACAATGAAAATCATTGATTAGGGTTTGGAAGTTGTGTGATAAAAAGTGGCTCGGATGAATTTACCCAAGAAGGGAGATCTAAGGGATTTTGAGATACTAGTCTTGTTTTTAATCGCTGCTCTTCTCGCCTCATGGATCATGTCCATGACAATGCCCCTTCAAACGAATACTGGATCCAATAGCCTAGAGCAGGTACTGGGCCAGGGTAATTGTACTGCGGTATTGTTTTGGAGCGCGACATGTCCTGCATGCGAAGAACTGAGACCCTACTGGGAGAGTATCGGTGGAGAATATAATGGCATAATCTTCACTGATGTCGAATACAATCACGACACTATACAGATATTCTCTATGTATAATGTATTGGAGACGCCCACGATCATTGTATTGTCTCCAGACGGAAGTGAATTAGCGAGACATGTCGGACTCTTCGAGGGTAATATGACCGAGGCAATATTGGCTTGGGTAGAGTCCTCATGTAGCCTAACCAAGGCACAAGAAGAGTCAGGTGGAGGATTAATCGAGGCCGCGGCGGGATTATTCAGTAGCAAGCTATGGCCTTTAGCAATGCTGATGTTCGGTGTAGGAGTAGTCTTATCTCCATGCGTTGCTCCAATAGTTCTAGCGATGGGTCTTGCAGGCGGCACGTATGAATCACAAACGCAACAATCTCGTGGATCCTTGATGTGTATACTCTCGTCTATGGCTGGCCTACTACTTGTCTCGCTCGGTATAGCCCTAGCTTTTAGCCTTATAGTAGGCATAGTATCATGGCTGAAAACGGGTATAGCACTATTTGCCGTTCTAGCTGGAGCATACATGGTGCTGGGAGGAGCCCTACCACTGACAACAAGGGCTGGTAAATCCTGTATGTTCCTAGGCGTTATATCTGCACAATGTAGTCTACCATTGTTAGGAGCAGGAGTAGCAATAGCGGGTGCACTAGGAATAGTCCAGGCTATTGCTGGCTCGATACTACTGTCTCTGGGAGCAGGTATAGGTTTTGCACTTCTCTTCTATGCGGGATCCCATCTGGGGAGACTTGCAGGGAAAATAGAATATGGATACGCGATCGCCGGAGCGGTCCTCATAATCTCAGGCATTATATTGTTCGGGGTGTAGCATGAAATGGCGCTTCACTATACAGGATACATATATCTACTAGGAGCATTTTGGGCTCTTGTCGGCGGCTTATACTATTATTTTAGGAGGGACTCGAAGCCAAAGACGGCTCTACTAGTATGGAAGATTGGCTTAGGCACTATGATCTTAGGATGGCTAGTCTATGCGTATGCTTTTATTATACAAGACTATACTCTGGAGCCAGTATACATGTACAGTGGCCGACACGAACTCATATACAGGTTCGCCTCGACATGGGCTAGCGGAGGCGGGAGCCTAGCATCCATAGCATCACTATATGCCCTCGAGATCCTACTAATGACGAGGAAAACCAAGAACGCAAAAACAATACTGTCCTCGGGACTAGTAGGTGCACTAATAGTTGTTATCGCAACATTACAAGGAGCGTATGATCTGAACCCAACCGTCGCAGAGGCAGGAGCAGGCCTTAACCCCCTCCTACAGAGCCCCTGGATCTATCCACACCCACTAGCAACATTCCTAGCATACGGAACAATACTAGCCGCTGCAACACTAGCATTAGCGGGCCTCATAAGAGAGTCTAGGACATTATCACTCATAGCATGGCCATTCTTATCACTCGCAATACTACTAGGAGGAGTATGGAGCTATGAAACCCTTGGATGGGGAGGCTACTGGGCCTGGGACCCAGTAGAAGTATCAGAGCTAGTACCCTGGCTATTCCTTACAGCATCACTGCACGCATGGCTCTTGACACGAGACCTAGCGAGGTCACTCACCATATTAACGGGAGCAACAGTTTTCTTCGCTCTTCTCGTCACCCGTGCAGGGCTCTCACCACTCCACGGGTTCGCTGACAGCGCGACTATGACCGTAGAACTACTCGGGATAGCAACAATATTGTTTATAGCGGCAGGACTAAGAGATCCACGTGTCTACGAACCTATAATGGATCTAGAATTCCGGGACCCATACACTACCGGTGTCAAGTTATCGGTGCTCTCACTACTCTACATGGGTATAATGACATTCGCGGTACTAGCGTCATCAGTGATCAGGATCCTCGCAGGAGTAATTGAAAGTGCACCGACCGGTGACGAGGCGATCAAGATATATCATCCTCTCCTAGCACCAGGCCTAGCACTATTAATTGTATCAATGCCTCTCAGCATGTTTGGCAAGAGACTATCATGGAAGACCGCCCGTGCAATAATTGGAAGTGGCATCATTGCCGGAGCCATATTAGCCTTCCTAGGCTATATTGGAGAAATAGTCCTATTTCCCCATAGCTCGCTCGCCACAAATGTATACGCGTTATTCATGCTACCTCCCACAAGCATAGCCACAGTCACAGCCTTCTACTCAGCGCTAAGAAGATTACCAAGAATAGGACTCCCGGCCAGGACAAGACTAATAATACACGGGTTCACCGGACTACTAGTCCTAGGAATAATTGCGAGCGGCGCATATAGCTTCAGCCAATCATACTATCTAGAACAGCGAGTCCCACTAGGAGAAAGCATAATTGTCGGCGATGTAGAGATCAAACTAGTATCCTACGAGTTTAGGCTCCAAGAAGGAGAAATAGACGCCTATACCCCATACGCCGGTAGGTCACCCATATACTATGCTGGAAGCGTTCCAATAGCACTGATGGTTCTCGGCTTCGGAGAAACCTATATAGATGCGTTAGAGGGCATCAAGCTATTAGAATCCAAGGGACTATACGGGCTCCTCTCCGGAGTAAACATAACAGCCGAAATACGGATCCCAGATGCAAACATTACATACAGTGATAACAGCACACAAACAGCCAACAACCTTACACTAACGATCGAAAACGGAAAACTATTCCTAATACTCTCCCCCGGCACAGAACCAAACGTAACACTAGAGGTAATTGTAGTAAGCAACATATCCGTAAGGGGACTACAGGCCTCAAACAGCACGCTGCAACTACTAGAAGGCAACACCAGCACCAAAATAGATCTCGGATCAACCCAAATGAACGTAACTTGGCTAAGCGCGACTCTATCACCTCATGGCGGAGGAAACGGTACCTTCATAAACGATACCTACATCGTCGAGAACTCAATGATACGACTACACGGCGAACTAAACGGCTACAGAATACCATCAAACATAACAGACAACAAGCTATACGGACTAGCATTATTCAGAGCAAACGACTTCTCATGGACTCTCTTCAGACTAGTGAACGGGACACAACTAGAAGACTATATACTCACATCCGGCTTAGCCGAGCTTGAAAGCTCGTTTCCGCCCAACTGTAATTGGACAATATCATGTCTAGGCTATCCACCCGTCCCTAAGAGCCTACCAGAAGGAGCAGTCCTAGAACTAACATTCGAGATAAAAGAAGGAAACAAGGTCACGACTAAGACACTAGAGCAAAGATTCGAGCTCAACGGAGAACTACAAGGGATAAGAGGACTCGTGGCGAAACCCCTCATAGTAAGAGCGGGTACAGGAGACGTATATCTAGAAGTATATCCGCCTACCCAGGACACATACCACGAGCTAATGATATACTATCTACATGAAGTGGCCCAGGAGACCAGCCCAGGAGAAGCATTCTCCCTCGCAAGCGTACTTGCCATGGCGAACAGGTACCAGTCAAGTAACCCCAACGCCATTGTGGACTTGGCAATGAGCCAGCCTGGCCTCGCACTATACGAGGCCCTGAAACTATATCACAGTGCTGTAACCTTTGACCCTGATAATTCCAGTATCACCACACAGGGCATACTTGTTAGAGCAAAGGTAATCCCGGGAATATGGCTTGTGTGGACTGGTGGCTTTGGAATGGCGGCGTCAGGATTTGCCTCCGTTCTATTAGGAGTTAGGAGGGAGGGTGAGTAGCCGTGAAGAAGGCGATATTAGGAGTATTCCTCGTCCTTGTACTAGCGGATGTTTTCACGGTACTCTACAGTATTTTCAACGCTCCTTATCCAGGCATAGTCCCGATAGGCGATCCGACCGCCTATAGGAATATCTATATACATGTCCCGGTAGCGGTGACAAGCTACATACTCTTTGGACTAGCAACGATACTAGCTGCCTTATACATAGCGCGGAACCGTGAAAAATACGAGCACATGGCCCATAGCTTCATAATAGTAGGCCTCGTATACTCTGCCGTAGCCCTCGTAACGGGCAGTATATGGGCTAACGAGTCGTGGGGATCAGCCTGGAACTGGGATCCAAGAGAGACAGGAGTATTAATGATGTTCATAGCATACTTGGTCTATGTACTAATACGAAGATCGATAAGGGATCCATTAAAGTCGAAGAGAATCTCGATGGCATACGCGATAATAGCATTCTCAACAGTACCAATCAGCTTTGCACTACCCTACGTTGTCCCCAGCCTACACCCGGTAACAAGCGATACCGGAAGCTTCCTCGTCGGGACAGCCGCCATGATCTTCGGGATAAGGATGCTACTAGTAATCATGACATCCATTATGTTAACAATACTATATATGAAAGGCTGGCTCGATAAGCGAATCCTGGTAATACCTGTTATTGTGGCAATAGCCGTTCTATTCGTAACAGCCTACGACTACCGCGGAGACACGGGTATAGTGGTCAACGCCACTTTGACAGGAGAAGGAATGCTCCTCGAAGTCTATACGGGTGGAGAAACACTATGTCTAGCATACAATGGTACTTCTCCCGTAAAGCCCGAGACTATAACTCTAGAGGACGGTACAGTATGGCCTACCATAGTGAAGCACACGATCAAATACGAGTTAGGGCCTCAACAAGGAGAATGCTATACCGCTACTAGTCTAGAGGTGATAAATCATTGGTCGGTGTATGCTGATACATTCTTTTACTTCATATTAATCTACGCTGTCATAATATTCATAATTAATCGGGGTTGAAACAGATGGCACAAAGAAAGAAACAATACAAGACACTAATAATACTAATAGGAATAGTACTATTCGCGGTAGCAGCCTATGCCCTAACAAGCGGGGAAGGATACGATACTGTCTCAAGCCTCGCAGATGCCGACAGGACAGTGAGAGTGACAATCAAAGCCACGATAGAAGACTATACACTAAACGGAGACACCATAATATTCGTACTAGGTGACGGACACTACCGCATAATAGCATACTATAGTGTTGACAAGTTCATCGGTTTACATGGACGAGCGCCCGGAGACTGGATAATAGGACAAGACATAGTAGTCCAAGGCGTATACACACCAGGCGATCCGACCGGCACAGGCACATATCTAGGTGTACTAGACGTATCCAACATGCTGGAGGGATGCCACGAGGGATACAAAGCCCCTCAAGTCACTTCCTAAAACAAACACATTATTCTCTCTAAAAACCTAAACTACCTCCACGATGAAGCCATTAAAGAACAGGTCCATCAATGCCTACATTATAAGCCATTGGCGATAGGAGGATTCACGAAATGAGCCAAGCACAACAACCAAGTCTAATCGAGGCGCATAATATAAAGAAAACCTATCCCAACGTAGGAATAGTCCTCAACAATATTTCACTAGAACTATACCAAGGAGAAGCAATCCTAATAACAGGACCCAATGGAAGCGGTAAAACAACACTTCTAAGGATCCTAGCAGGCGTCGAGAAACCAGATGATGGCACGGTCATGGTACTGGGAGAAAAGTTTACCAGCCCTGAGCAAAAGATACTTATTGGAGTAGTCCTCGACCGGCCCGGACTATACCCAGAGCTCACAGTAAGAGAGAACCTTGATCTATACTCGAGGCTCAGGGGAGCGTCGCTAGACGACAAAGTATTGGATCTTCTTGGTCTCAGAGAGGTGCTTGATAGGAGGGTTGATGAACTTAGCTTTGGCTGGAGAAGGCGCGTAGATATCGCGAGATCCCTGATAGGAGATCCAAGAATCCTCCTAATAGATGAACCGTTCACGGGCCTAGACGAGGAAGCCTCTGAGAAGGTATCTAGGATAATGGATCATGTAAGGTCGACGGGAGGAATAATTGCAACATCTCCGGATCCAGCACTCGCAAAAGCATATGATTGGAGCAGGGTGGTGGTGCTCAAGGATGGAGTCCTCAACATGGGAACAGTTTAAGGCACTCCTTAAGAAAGACATAGTTTCCTTCGCTAGAAGCGGTCCAGAGCTTGCTGCAATGCTCCTCTTCCTGGCAGTGATATCTCTTGTAGCAGGTTATTCTTCGAACCTATTCGCGTATACAGTCGATGAGAAGGCGTTGAGCGTTGCCTCGGCTACGGCATCTATGATCGTGTTCATGGCTATATTCGTGACAGGCCGAGGCTTTAGCCGTGAAGCTGAGCTAGGTATACTGGATATCCTGAGAGCGCAGCCATTGGACTTAACAATCGTTTTTGCTGCAAGAACGGTATTTAATGCTATACTCCTGGTGGCTGTATCGTTGCTGGGCACTATGGTACTGGCATTCTTCGGCAACCTACCATTATACTTGTTCGTCCAGATACTAGTGTTATCTATTGGGTTCGCCATTTATCTTGCACCAATAATAGGAGTATCAAGTGCTATAGCAGTCCATACCGGCGGAATATTGATACCATCCGTGGCGGTAGCAGTACTGAGTGCTCCAGCCATGCAACTATATATATCGGGAATCGTTCTGGGCTCAATGAAGCCACTATGGATATCGATAGCAGGATCCCTAGGATTATCTCTACTAGTATTAGCGTTGATCGAGGAATTACTTGGATGACCACGAGAAGTGTGATAAATTTGTGGTATGGGTCTTCTCAGGACATAAATTTATCTATATTTTTAGAAGTTCAAGGATATTTCCATCTATAGATCCTATACAATTATATGAATGGGATATTAGTGGGAGAAATTTCTCAGGCTCTCTATACAGGTGAAGTTATATGACTAAGAAATACATGATCGTAAGCATGAGTCCTCTCCCGGAGCAACTCATCAAAGCCTTCTTCATGCCCTATCTCGAAGGTAAACCAGTTGAGCTCGAGGTCATAGGAGTCTTCGGGAAGTCCCGCGACGAAGTGATCACTGCATTGAAGAAAGCAGACATAGTACTAGGAGACTATAGTTTCCAGATGAAGATAGACAAAGAGCTATGCAATGCAATGGAGGAAGTTAAGCTAATACAGCAGCCAAGCACCGGCTTTGATCACATAGATATCGAGGCCTGCAAGGAAAAAGGTATACCGGTAGCTAATGCAGGAGGAGCGAATGCTGTTAGCGTCGCAGAATACACGATAATGGCAGCACTTGCACTCTTAAAACGCCTCGTGTACGCGCATCAAAAGACGCTAGAGGCAAAGTGGCCTCAGTGGGACCTAATGGAGATGGGGACATACGATCTCTACGATAAAACTTGGGGAATAATAGGCTTAGGAAGGATTGGAAGAGAAGTCGCTAAACGTCTAGATGGATGGGGAGTAAAAATAGTATACTATGACAAGTATCGAAACAAAGAATTCGAAGAAGAATACGGTCTAGAGTACAAGTCCCTAAGAAGACTCCTCCGGGAATCGGATATTGTATCAATACATGTACCTCTCACAGACGAGACACGTCGACTAATAGGTGAAAGAGAACTACGCTCAATGAAACCCAACGCAATACTCATAAATCCATCACGAGGAGAACTCATAGACGAAGAAGCCCTAGCAAAAGCACTCAAAGAACGCTGGATAGCCGGAGCAGCCATAGACGTATATACTAAGGAGCCTCCACCACCCGACCACCCATTATTGAAACTAGCCAGAGAAGATCCTAACGTTAACCTTATACTGACACCTCATATTGCAGGAGCCAACACTGATGCCCGCCAGAGAATAGTTAGATTCAGTGTAGAAAACGTTCTCCGTGTATTACTAGGAGAAAAACCACAAGCAGTAGTAAACCTATAGGCCCACGTAGAATCGCCACTCATTATCCATAGCCGGTAGGTGAGCACACTATGCCGACAGAATATACGGTAGCAGGTCTCTTAGCAGAAACCCTCCATCACATAGGGCTAACCAGGATTTATGGTATAATAGGAACAAGCGTCATCGACTTCATAGACACCCTCTATAATTACAGAGATAAAATAGACTTTGTAACGACAAGACACGAACAAGTAGCAGCGTCAGCCGCAGACGCCCAAGGAAGAATAACAGGTAAACCGGGTGTAGCGGTGGTACACGCAGGCCCAGGATTTCTAAACGCAATGATAAGTCTGGGAATAGCATACAGGGACAGAGTCCCCCTACTATTAATATCTGGAGGAGTGAGACGACGGTTAAGAAAAACTGGTGCCTGGCTCGAAGTAGACCAGGAATCACTCTCTAAACCTATAGCTAAATCATACTATTATCTGGGAGACCCGTCGAGTACGCCAGAAACACTAATGTCAGCGGTAAAAGACGCCTTAACACCTCCAAAGGGACCAGTAGTTCTCGAGGTTGCAGAGGATATCTGGAAATCAAAAATCAATGTAGCAGACTCCTATTTTAAGAGGATAAATGAAGAGATATCCTCTATATACGAGGAGGGTCACGGTCAATCACAAGCGGAAGATTTCGTGAAGGATGTATTAAATCTCCTTGAAACAGCCGAGAAGCCTGTTATTCTAGCATGCGGCGAGCTCGCGATGGATCCACGATTCAAGCAGTCGACTCTTCTTAAACTAGCTAGCAAGATAGGAGCATATGTTGTCACAAGCGGAAACGGCCGTGGCGCATGTCCCGAAGATCATCCACGTTGTCTTGGAAGAGTAGGCTTCGGTGGAGGGAGCCTGGTAGCAGACAGAGCTTTCGAAAACAGTGACCTAGTAATAGTCCTAGGCAATGAGTTCGACGACATTACAACATATGCATATACTATGCTTCCAGAGGGTGATATACTTGTAGCTAGTCTGGATCCCCTAGTAGAGAAGCGACCAGCATACTACGACTATTATATAGTAAATCCCATAATAGCTTTAGAAAAGCTTGTAGACTCACTAGAGTCACATTCCCTCACGCCAAAGGATAAACTGGACGAACTTGTAAGTGAAGCTCGGAAACAGTGGAACACGATAATCGGTGAGGCACTAAATAGGAGTTATGATCATGGACCAAATCCTGCCTTATTCTTCAAGGAACTAGACCGTGTTCTTCCACGTGATAGGATTATTACAGCGGGACAAGGAACACACATACTCTACACATACAGCTATATGAAAATATATGAGCCGAGGAGCTTCCTAGCGGCAACTAACCTGGGAGCAATGAGCTACGCCTTCCCCGCAGCAATAGGAGCAGCACAGGCATCTACTGATAGGCCGGTGATAGCTGTTGTTGGCGACGGAGACTTCATGATGACGGTACAAGATCTCGAGACAGTTGTGAGAGAGAAAATACCAGTTAAAATAATAGTAGTAAACGATAACTCATACAAGGTCCTATATCTACGCCAGACAATACAGTTAGGTGGAAGAATATACGAGACACTACTAGGGAACCCGGATTTCATGAAGCTGACAGAAGCATTCGGAATAAAAGGAATACGTGTGGAAAACAACAATATGATAGCGTCAACAATAGAAGAAATTCTCGGATCCGATGATCCCTTATTAGTAGAGATTCCTGTATCTCCGGATGACTTACCCCCACTAAATCTTGAATATACCCTGAGGATGAGTAGCTAAAACATAAACCTAACCATAATGCCCAAATACTATTTTTCTCTTGGCAACAGTAATGCGATGATTAGAGCGGCTATAGTCACAGTTGTCAGGAACAAGAAATAGGCTCTAGGAGAGTAAGTGAATACAGCGGCCACAGTTGCTAGGAGTACTGTGAATATTCTCGATACGAATCCAATGAAGCCAGAGCTTCCACCATGTATTTCCCGTGGATAATATGTGCTTATCCATTCCATGATTATCGGGTATGCTGGCAACATTA
>WAOU01000013.1 GCA_015521095.1 Desulfurococcales archaeon
CTCGCAAAAAGAGAAATGGATGAACCCGAGGTGTTCTTAGAAGTAGCCGAGACAGGAAGCATACAGCACCTCAAGTGGATCCCGAGATCTCTGAGAAAAATCTTTAAGACCGCTCACGACGTCGATCCCGAGTGGCATCTCCTGCAACAGGCAATTTGGCAAGCATGGATAGATGCTGGAACAAGCAAGACTATCAACCTTAGACACGACGAACCTGTAGAAACTGTCAGGAGAATATACTTGCTAGCATGGAAGCTTGGAATAAAAGGAACTACCGTATATAGGGACAGGAGTAAAAGCGAACAGGTAATCTATTTCGGTCTAAAAGAAAAAGAGAAGAAAGATCAAGAAAGAAAAGATCACGGTAAACATATCGAGTACCACGAAGAATATGGAGAAGTAGAAGTCGAATATACCAAAGATGGTAGAAAAGTCCTGAAGCCCGTCAACGAGTCAGAAGACCTACCGGCTTTAATCGTTGAGCCTGTAAAAGAACCAGTCGAGCCAAGCCCCGAAACGGCAGCAAAACAAGCTCTAGAGCATATTGAGACTAGACATGCCCCGGGCAAGACGAAGCTCCGTCTAGGAAGCGGAAAAGTTAAAGAAGTAGTCGCTGTAGCCGAAGACTATGCAGGCGGATGTCCGACCTGCGATATCTAAGTAACATACATGGTAGACTTTCCTACTTCATTTCTTTATAACCCTATACAAACACGAGCCCGCTATAATTCCTAACAATGTATTCTCGTAGCGAGCTAACCCACCCGCGGGGAGCTGGATAGGGTGCAATACTATAATCAGGCCGTGCTAGCCTTATCCTAGGACCAGTCGCATGAGGAATTATTATTGGGACATCTACTACTTCTAGGAAATCTATATCGGGGGCGGAATCTCCTAGACCTATACTAGTTTTCCCCATTATTTTCGGTACGTTTTCTATTATCCACTTTACTGCCCAGCCTTTTCCTCTATGAAGGCCTATATGGACGAAATTCCGTCCAAGCCCTACATAGAATCCTCTAGACTCGAGAATATTCTTGATTTTTTTCTTACACTCCATGTCGGGAGTATAGTAAACAAGCATATAGTCACGCGTCGGTATAAGCTTGGCCTGCTCCACGGGAAGACCTGTTATTCGGGAGAGTTCTTCACCGGATAAATCCCATACGTTGACAAGAGGAGGATTACATTCTATATTTCTCTCCCTGAGAATACTTTTCACTCTATCGTCCATCTCCTCAAGATTTATCTTGGCTGTTAATTCAACGTATTCTAGTTCCTTTCCGGCGAGCCTCATGTGTCCTGATACGTATGGTAATATTCCGGGATCAGCAAATATTGCGGCACCACTTTCTATTACTGCTATGAACCATTTCTTTATCCCTAGGTTTCTTTGAAGATTGATTACTTCTGTAATTGTCTTAGCAGTGACCAGGACTACTGGTATCCCTGCGGACTCTAGGAGATCTATCATGTAGGGTACTTCTCCGAGGTCTCCTGTATTAGACATCATTGTATGATCAATATCACTAAATACAATCAGTCTTCCATGCATTGTTTCCCACCGTTATGCCGCGTCCTCGATTCCTTTGAATCTCTGCTTAACCTGCTAAGAGTGATAGTTAGGTGATTATTTTGCCTCGAAGAAATATGCGTCTCTGCTTTCAGCTAGAAGTCTTGTGATGATTTTCTCTGCGTTGACGCCGCGTGGATCATAGACGCGTATTTTGGGTAAAGGTTTTGTCCACCCGTATTCTTTTAGGACTTTATGTATTCTCTCCTTTACCTTGTCATTGTTCAACTTTGAATAATATATTGTTCCGAGACTCTTAGCTATCATATCCACTATGTGTTCGTCGCCTCTCTCAGCGTGTATATGTGGGTTTCGTGCCTCTATTTGGTATATGTTAACTCCATGTGGGAGAAGGTCGCATGACTCTTCTAGGCTTAGATAGCAGTTCTCAAGCATGTAGACTAGCTGGAAGGGTTCTACCGCGAATCCTCCGGCCCACTTGAGCCTCAATGCTAGTTCTGTTGAGAGAGCATGCTCGCCACTGTTTGCGGTATTGATGATATCGGTTTCCACTCTTCTTATAACGGATAAGGCATAGTTTAGAACGCTGTTTGTTACCATAGAGACTCTTCCGCGTCTCCTAAGATACATGCTGGAGGAGGCTAGTTTACCCTTAAATGACCACTTTATTCGAACCATTGTATATGGGTTGCGCGACATGCTGAAGCCTGCATAGTATATCCAGCTATATTCATGAACGCTACCCGGCACATAATTGTCACTATCGATAAATCCTATGTAATTGTATCCGAGTCCTGCGGCGATTAATGCCCCTAACAGCATCCCCTCTCCTTTTCCTCTCCTCACGGTTCCATTCTTACCCAGCATGTCTGAAAGCTGTGTATCCTCTAACACCTCGGCCCACGTAGGATCGTGCTGGTGAACGATTAGGATACCTTTCCGAGTAGATTCATGTATAACTCTTACAAGTTCAACCTCATGATTATAAATGTCCACAGGCTTTCTTTGAGACGCTGAGACCACTATTACAAGAGATCCATGAGGAATAGCTCTTAGCACGCCCTCAAACGTTAATAGATCCTCGTTTTTAACTGGAACGATTATTGCTGTTCTTGCAGCATAATCCTCTAGAGTATCATAGGAAACCGGGTATATCCCTCTGAAGCCTCTATAGTTAGATGAGTCAAGCTCTAGTACTTTGACTATGTCGTGGATCGTTATCGCACCATAGCGCTCGAATCTATGAGGATACTCTATTAGCATTCTTAAGCCCCCCTTGAAAAATAGGTGTAGACTAGTAGCTAAAATATGACAAATACGCCCTTTGAATTGCTTGGAACAACCACATTTAACAATATACTATGGTATGAATGGATATTGAGAACCCATACTTGTAATAATTGTAACTATGTCCTGTGGCGAGTCACAAACCGCTACGATGAGCCTCAACATTTCGCTTGCTCCAGGCGGGGCATCGGGAAACTCTACGTCATTGATTGTTCTATCGAATGATACGGTTAACTGCTTATAGTTTATTTTACCGTAGAGCTTTAGCTGGAATACCGCGTATCCTTTTACTGTTATGTTAATCGTATTATCGCTAGAAAGTGCTCGAGCAACATTGCAGGGCAAGTCGAGTATATCGATTGTGATAGACGTGTTTATGCGGTTATCTCCTGGATCTAGAATTACATACGGCAGGAATCCCTCTCCAACATAGTAATTATCAATATAGATACTGTACCATACATTGTAAAGAGTCATAGTGTCTCCTGAAGGGTTATAGATTTCAAGCATACTTGTTACCTTTACTTCAGATGGAGAAACATAATCTATTCTTGGGACTCCAACTACCTCTATCTTCCAATCCTTGCTAGAAACATACAGGCCGTAGCCATATGTGATCAAGCCAAATATAACTACTATATAGAACGCAAGTTTCAGATACGAGATAATACTTGAAACTCTCTGAGCTTGCCTCACCATTCCATATCATCCGTTCTTGTAACATGTCTAGGAGAACAATAAACGGGTAATGGTGCGGCCGCCGGGATTTGAACCCGGGATCGCCGGCTTGGGAGGCCGGCGTCCTAGTCCAGGCTAGACGACGGCCGCTTTCTTCCTCATTCTATAGTTTCAGTGGCTTATGAATTAATTTATTTCTCGGCTGTATATGTCTTGGGTTTTAATAAATGTAGCTGGTTAAAGTCTGTTCTGGCTGATGGAGCCGTGTTCGACGACGTTAGAAAAATAGTGAAAATGGTTTCAAGGATTGGAGTAGCTTCCGGGTTTGCATATCTAGTCCTAGGACTGATATTGCTAGCTGCTGGCTATCCGCATAGGCATGCGTACGTACTTGGTTTAGGCGCTCTACTACTTTTGCCTCATAGCGTTGCGTTGGCATATATTGGCTCTGCCGTTCATAACAAGCGGGATCCCTTGCTTTCGGCAACCTTGCTCGCATCTGTTCCTCTTGTCGTACTACCCATGCTCGGTATAGTGCTAGAATACAAGATCTTCTTGGCTTGGTTTGGAGCCGTATCCCTGTTATCATCATTTTCATCTATTAGAATAGCCTCTGGGAGGAAGTCCAGCCTGAAGCTAAGCTTGGTCATGGTAGCGTTAACGTACATAGTTACGTTCTTCGCGATACTCTATGGGTTCCTTGAAGGATTTCCTCCCAAATTCTCCGAAATCATTTTAGGATTAATTCTAGCATATCCCGTACCATTAATCTTCAGCGTCACTGTTCACGCGCTTCCTTCCACGTTTAAAGACGAGCCCATAATTCCAGCTTCAATACTCGCCCTAGTGTTTAGCGGGGCATCGTCGTTACTAATACTAGGCCAAGAATACGTGATTGGATTATCGCTAGCACTTGTCTCATTATTAATATATCCTCTAGCAGCCAGATTCTACAGGCTCCCCTCATACTCCCGTCGTATCCCGATAAAAGACAAAAGCCATCCGGCTTACCAAGGAGCCAAGTACTTCATAACAGGACACTACTACGTGATGCTAGTGATAGCGATTACTCTCCTGTATACTATAC
>WAOU01000014.1 GCA_015521095.1 Desulfurococcales archaeon
AGAAGTAGACAGCCTAGGCCTAGGCCCCTAGGAGACAAGTGTAATCCTCTGTGTCCCTTCTTTAGATGCTCAAAGAATGCTCTCCGCATCACTACTGAACAATATAAGGGTAGGGTAATCCGTGTACCTTTCTGTTCCTGGATAGGGGACAAGTGTATTGGAGCCTCCTGTAGATTCGCTTACTGTGAAAAACGAGCAATGCTGCCGGACGGCAGATGCTCCTTCGCAGTAAGACAACAGAAGACCCGAGACTTCGAAGACGAGCTCAGAGAGCTGGAACGAGAAGAAAGGAAATTCAAGTTTAGAGACGACTTCTACTAGGCTGTCTCTCCCCATCTCCTGTACAGTTTATTTTCTATTCCGGCTGCATCGAGTAGCTTTCCTACGAGGAAGTCTACGATATCACCTATGTTTTCCGGCTTATGATAGAATGCCACCATTAACGGTGCCATTATTGCTCCGGCCCTAGCTAGCTTCAACATGTTCTCCAGCTCTACTATGCCTAGCGGGGTCTCTCTTGGAGCTACAACAAGCCTCCTCCCTAGTCTCAAGACCGAGAGAGCAGCTCTAACTATTAGGTTCTCAGCGATACCAGACGCTATCAGTGCAACCGTTTTCATACTGGCAGGAGCTATGATCATAACGTCAGGTGCATTACTCGAGCTAGCATATGGACTTGTGAAATCATGTTCTAGGTAAACCCTAGCATACCTGGATAAGGTCTCTAATACTGATTCTCTCTCCATTCCTTCTTCTAGATACGCTACTTTTAATGCCCCTTCTGATATGACAATATCGAAAATAATCGTGTCTCGACGATGTGCCAGATATTCGGCTAGCCTGAACCCTATTCTGACTCCACTAGCTCCTGTTATTGCGAGAAGTACTTTTTTCTGCATTCTATCAGCCCAGAGATCAGCAATCGTGTCCTTCGCCGCCTAGCGCTTCGGTCACTCCACGGAGCATTTCATGATATGCTTTCTCTCCCCATGCGACGAACACTATCTCTTCGAGACACTTTGCTTCATGTGAATTTACTATCTTCGCCATTTCACGAGCAACCTCTTCGACTCTGAGACCACCGACTCCAGCACCCATGGCTGGGAACGCTATTAACTTGACACATAGGTTCTCTGCTTCTATGAGGGCGGCTTTCGTGGCCTTCACCGCGTTCTCAAGAGGTATCCTCATAGCTGGTCTCTCCATTGTCGGAGCGTGTATAACGTATTTTGCTGGAAGATCCCCAGCAGTAGTTGAAATTGCTTTACCGACAGGAACCGGGGCCTTTTTCCTCGCTTCATCTTCTATTACTTGGCCTCCTCTCCTCTTTATGGCGCCCGCGACACCTCCTCCCATTATCATAAGACTGTTTGCAGCGTTTACTATCGCGTCTACACTAATCTGTGTGATATCGCCTTCCATTACGATTAGCCTTGCACCATTTGATAGCTTAAAGCACTTCTTCACTCTTCGTCACCATATCTAGTTAATGTGCTTTCTGATAATTCAAGATTAGCCTATTCCACGTCTCTTTAATAGTTCCTTTAGTAATGGTATTGCATCGAGTTTTTCTTTTGGCAGTGACTCATAGTCTATGCCTTTAGGTCGATGACCTCTTTTCCTGCATCTAATTATCCTCGTATTTGTTACGATTAGATCGACAGGTACATCGTGTGGTTTTCTTGGAATATTGTCTACTAGTTGGAGATCGTGTATTGTAGTAGCTATTAGTGTTTTTTCATCTACTATTCCTAGCTCGGTGAGTATTCCGTATTCTATGTCTCCGTATCCTTCGCCTTTTCCTAGACGATTGCAATTTTTGTCTATAGCGACGCTTCCCTCAACTATTAGATCTATTCTTTTTATCGTTGTTTCAATTTTTGGAATAGTGTCAAGAAGTATACCAAATCTAAATGCTCCTCGGATAGTTGAAGCATACCTCTTGTATTCTTCGGGTATGTCTCCTCCTGGAAGTAGAAGGAATCCTTGTCGTATTCTTGGAGTAGGCATGATTAGCGTCTTCCCTTCCCTTAATGCTTTCAGTCTAACTGGTCGTTGGGGCGAATCCGGGTTCACCTTGATTATTTTTGAGTTTCTCCACTCAGGAGTTCTCGCTAGGAACTCTGCTGCTTGCTCTGCTCCTTTAAAGTTTGGAATCCTCCCTCTTATAGGATATGGTGGTCTCGTTGCATTGTTCTTTTCTAGTTTATTGTAGACTTCTTCCCTTATTCGTCTCCTAATCATGTCGACTGGATCCATGTCTTTTACTCCTAGTTGACTAATATAGGATAGAGGCTACTTTAGGTATCCGACTTCCTTTAGAATATGTGCTGATCTCGTTAAAAGATCAGAGTTCCCGGGACTTGATAGGATCACGCGTTCAATAATGCCTTGAGCCTCTATTTTTTCGAGGAAAGAAACAATATCCTCTATTGGAATATATGGTATATCGTGCTCTTCTAGATATTTCTTATTGCGGTCGTCGGCGAGCACGATATATGCTCCAAGTATGGCTTCTGATTCTCCCCTATTGATGAGCCTAATTATCTCCTCTACTATAGCTAGGTTCTCTGGGTTTAAACGAGTTATATAATAGTATTTGGCTCCTGTATCGATCCGTTTTCTGATCTCTTCGAGGCTTCTTCTAGAGCTCAATAAGAGGCCAGTATTTACTCCATAACTGTTCCCGTAGGAGACCGCGTCTTCAGGAACCCATGCTCCCGGACAGTAATCTCCTTGTAGAGGTGGATCACCGGTGAGATATAGTTGATCTCGGAGTCCTAGATAGACCGCGGTTTTTATAATGGATTTCAAGGAGACAATGCTGTGGTCTCTCACCCTTAGATGCATTATCGGGTAAGCTCCTAGCACGGATAAAGCATAGAGGGCGAGGAGAGGAGAGCTTATAGACGGTTTTCCGAGCGGTACATCGGGTACATCTATCCTCTTGTATAGTTTAGCTAGACGGCTAAGTCTTTCAAGAATAATTTCCTTGCTTCTCGCAGGCTCTAGCTCAGGGAATATCTCTAGCTTTTTAGACATCTCTATACACCATATTATTATACCAATACGCTAAGCACGAATCCCACCAATCCAATCATCATGGCAAAGAGCATTATTCGTTTCTGACGTAACGCTTCTTCTCTCTGTGGATTAATAATTACTCTATATGACGAGTAGAGAAGCGCGAAATCCACAATTATCACGAAACCACTATATACGGTCTCGTTGACGAGTCCATAGACAACAGGTATAGGACTCAGCAAGACTGCTAAAAGGTTAAACATGCCTGCAATGAATGCGGCTTTTCGTTCTCCTACTAGTATTGGAAGGCTTTTGACCCCCTTGACCTTGTCTCCTTCTACATCTGCTATATCCTTCACTATCTCTCTTGCAAGTACGCTGAGGAACACCATTGCCCAGAACACGAGGACTGTGTAATTGGGATTGTTCGTAAATGTAAAGGCGTATAGAAATGGAAGGCTTGTAGAGAAAGCAACTGCGACATTTCCCATAAACCCGCTCACTTTGAGTCTAAGATCGTATAATGCGCTGACAATTACCGCTGCTACAACCACTGTCAGACTATCAAGACCTGCTCGCAGGCTCGCCACTATCCCTATAAATACGAGGACTAGATAGCAGATGAAAGCCTGTCTGATAGATATGATTCCGGATGGAAGAGGTCTGTTTGGAGCGTTTATCTTGTCAATCTCTATATCGGCGATATCGTTCAGGACCATTGCTGATGCAGAGATTGTGAACCCGACGAGAAAACCAGCAATATAGTCTAATGTCTCGAACGTGAAAAAGTCTCTTCCAGTAGCTATGGCAAGAGCTACAAGCACAGCAAAACCAACCATCACACTATTAACTATCCGCACCAGCCGCAAGCAAGCATAGATGCGTTTCATTAATTATTTCCTCCCCTATTATCGATCCTAACATTCTCCACTTTATAATAAAGGATTATGTGCAGGATACAGGTTATATTAAAAACCTATGTATGATACACATTGAGTCCCTGGATGAGAAATCATGAATAAGCATGTACACTGGGTAGATAAGTTAGCAGATGAACTCGAACAGAGACTTCGTAAGCGAAATAAGCAGGTGTACGTCTTTAATGGCGGGCTGAGTGTGTCAGGGGTACAACATATTGGTAGGTTACGAGGAGAGATTCTACTACCGGAGACTCTGAGACGGATACTAGAGAAAAGAGGGCTCAAGATCAAGCAACTGCTAACTCTTTATACTCAGGATCCCTGGAAGGGTAAGGCCTCACAGAGATCGGCTTTCAAAGATCCCGATAAGGCTAAGGAATATACGGGACGTCCTCTGGTAAGTGTGCCTGACCCTTATGGCTGTCATGAGAACTGGGTTGAACATTATTGGTCGGATTTCGGCCCTTACCTGAGCGAATTCACTGATGGAAAAATAGAAGTTGTCACAACCACTGATCTCTACAGGTCTAAATTCAGGGATTTCATAATGAATGTTGTTCTTCCAAAGAAGGACGAGTTTAGGAACGTAATAAACAAGTATCGTGGCAGAAAACCATATCCGGAGGATTGGATACCTGTAGAACCGATATGCGAAAAATGTGGCCGTATTGATAAGACGGTAGCAATCTCTGTTGATGAGAATGGTAGAGTACGCTACAGATGCAAGTATTGCGGTCATGAAGGAGTAACCGACGTCTCCAACAGTAAGCTTAATTGGAGAATAGAATGGGCCGGCATATGGTATATCTTAGGCGTAGACTTCGAGCCCTACGGCAAGGATCACGCTACTCCTGGAGGCAGCAGGGACAGCTGCGTAGATCTAGCAGTTAATGTTATCGGCTTCCAACCACCTGAGGGAGAATGGTATGAGTGGGTCTCTATCAGGGAAAAGGGACAAAGCAGGGATATGACGAGTAGCGGCTTCGTAGGTATAACGCCTAAGGAGTGGCTTGAAATAGCACATCCACAGATTCTCCGGTTCCTCTACTTCTTTACTCATCCCCATAAGAAAGTCGTAGTCGATCTCGATCGGATACCCCAATACTATGAGTCATATTATAAGGCTGAGAGAATCTATTTCGGAGTAGAATCGCTCGACGACAAAGAACAAGAAGAATACCTAAAGAGAACATACGAGTTAAGCCATCCAAGAGAACCTCCAGAAAAGCTACCCCTACAAGTCCCCTATACTCATGCATCAATACTAGCCCAACTAGTAGGCCCTACAAACATAGAAGAGGCCATGGAACGACTCAAGAAAACAAGGCATATCAAAGAAGACCTAGACGACTATAGCAGAGGCTGGCTCCAGAGCCTGCTCATAAGATCATATAACTGGGTAGAGAAATACGGAGGAGAAAGATACCGTGTCCAAATACTGGAGAATGTAGCAGGAGAACTCTTAGATTCACTGGAGCACAGAGAGCTTCTATGCCAGCTCGGAGAAGAGCTCGATAAACTGAGTGAATGGACAGAGGAAAATGTTAAGGATACAATGATATCCGTCACAAGCAGCCTCAATAGCGGGGAGAGGAAGAGATTCTATCGAGAGTTCTACCTGCTCTTCACAGGAAAGAACAGCGGGCCTAGAGCGGCACCACTACTATCGCTCCTCAAGAAAGATTTTGTTATTGCACGGCTAAGACTGGTATGTAAATAAATGGGTGGAGAAATTCCTCAAGTATCTTTTTAACTTCTATTTTCTTTTAGTGTTTGATATTCGACACTTAATGAATATATAGTGTTATAGTACTGTGGGTGCAACAAGATATCTAACCCTACTTCCCTCTGGGCTCTTGAATACTAGTTCTAGTGGTTTGTCCGTTGAGAAACGGATGTCCACTGACTCAGCTATTTTTGTTAGGTTTAACACGTTCTTCAGGTATACGACGTCGTAGGCGCTCTTAGAGGGTTGCTTTACGTCGAGATAGGTGAGGGCAACAGATTCTCTCGAGAATATGGTCTCGGCCCTGCTACGACCCTCTCCTTTTGCCCTTATTATGAGTGCCTCCTCTGAGGCTTCGAATTCGACGATGTCTCCTACGACCTCCACGTCTCGGAGCGCCTTTTTCAGTGCATCACTGATAACTGAGGCTTCTACGTCGAAGTCGAGTTTTATTTCTTCCGGCACATCTATTAACACTTCTATGTTAGGGACGAGGAATTTCTTGACGACTGTACTGTCTATACGGACTAGAACTTTATCATCTGATACTAGGAACGTTAGTGTTTCTCCTTTTTTACCTTTCTTGAGCATATTTGCGAGGCTACCTAGGTGAACGCCCATATATACTTCTTCTCTGTTTTCCGAGATCTCATACTCGATAAATGATTCATACGGCATAACTACTTCTATTAGGGCTGTCTTGGAAGCATCCATTCCGACTACTTTGACATGTTCCTTGGTGATCGTAAATCTAGCCTCGTCAATGATCTTGCCTAGAACCTCAACCAGCTCCTTGAAACTCCTAGCATCGGGATATTGTAGTCTTGCTACTACACCTTCGATCTCGTTTTCTAGGATTCCTGACAACTGCTGACACCCACATCTATTATTCTAGGCCCGACTAGATAAAAATAAACGGCTGGAGCTTTTATGATCTGTACTGGAGCCGATGAATGCTACGCCATCGATTGACCGCCGGCCCATTATCTGGGCCAGTGGGATGAAAGACGCCCGTCCCCCGAGAGGCTATACATACTCGATCCCTGTCGTTTTTATCGCGGCCCTCAATGCAGCGGCAAAGAGAGCATCGCTTAGCCGATTCAATAATTTGCCTAAAAATAGGAGTTCTTCTCGCCTTTCCGCTAGATCGGTGTCTAGTGCTCTGAAGAATTCTCGTTCTGCACGTCTAACAATGCTTCTTGCCACATGTATGCTTGAGACACATGGAGTGCCATATGGTATAATGAAGCCCTTTAGGTTTATTCCTTCCATGAACTTATCAATGTATGCTTCAAGGACGGCGTCTTCGTCTCCCTTAAACCTTTGTGACCCGCTTATTTCAAACCCTATATTAAACAATAGCTTCTGAGCATATTCCAGGAACTCGAGTATATCCTTTAGATCACCTATATTGGCTTCACTGCTACAAATGGACCTCGAAAAGCCTAGGTAACTATTTGATTCATCCAGAGCACCCATAAACATCATTACATTGCTGTATTTCTTGACTCGTCCTTTTTTAGCCATACAAAAAGTATACCCGTCATCGCCTGTCCGCGTGTATATTTTCATATCTTGAGCCACCAGGAGATTTAGTTTTCATTAGCTGATTATAAAACGGGATCGTATAGGATTGGAGCCGCCGGCGGGATTCGAACCCGCGACCACCGGCTTTCTCGCGACTTCGGAGTCTATGTGCCGACCGCTACGAGGCCGGCGCTCTACCGGGCTGAGCTACGGCGGCGCACGCCCATAATTCTCTGATAATGTAATGGGTTTTTTATAATTCTCCTCAGAGAATTATCATTGCGTTTCCATGCTTGTAAGGCCTTTAAGCATGCGTTCTATCATGATAACGAAGTCCTCTGGATCAACAACTATTATCCCTAGTTGTTCTCCTAGTTTTCTGATCCCATAATCACTTGTTACAATAATACCCTTAAGCTCTAATGCGAGCAGTATGGTGTCTAGATCCTCAACGCTATCAACTAATCCTTTTCTTGTCGCCTCTCGATACTTCTCCCTAAGTCCTTTGATTGCAGTCCCAATACATTCTTCGTCTCCTTCACAATCTCGGGCGACTTTCCTAACAACTGTCTCGGCCACCCGTAATCCTTTGTAGAATCGTCTTCTTATGTCTGAGACATACTCTGAGAATACGCTTGCAGGTATCTGCATGGATAGCTTGTCGGGGGCTTTTATGGTTATCCATGTAGATAAATCATGGATCAGGTCAAGCCTCACATTGGATCCTATTAATATCCGGCGGAGCTCGCTCCAAGTGTTTGGAGTCATATAGAAGCGGGCATTCAATGATAGTCTAGCTTTCATTAGGAGGCTGGCTATTTTCTCTACTACTTCTTCTAGTGTCTTGGCTTCAAAGTACTTTCTTAATCGTGCTTCAGTTATGGCAGTAGTATCAAGCACGAATACGTCCAATTAACTCACCTTTTCAGTCCTATTCGAGGCCACTGCCGAGAGACTCGAAAGATTCTATTTCTTTACTTGTTCCCTAGTCTCTATGGTATAAGGAGAGTGATTAAATAATGAGTGATCCTGAAAAATGGATGCCTCCCTTTGCCTCGGGCAAGCTTGCATCATCGTATAGGCCATTGTACTATTACTGGAAGGAGCTGAAGGAGTCTGGAGAAGAGGAGCTCTTAGAAAAGAGTACGTTGAACGAGGATGATTATAGGAAAGTTGTAGAACTTGCACAGAACTCTAGCAATGTATACGATATTCTTGAGTCTCTCAAAGAAGCTTTTAAAGAGAGGATTTCCCCGGAACATGCTGTCAAAGCACTAAGGAGATATGGCGTGAATGTCGACGAGGATTCTGCAGTCGAGATACTTGCTGGATTATTGGCTAGCTGGGCTATTGAAGCCGCCGAGAAGTGGGGTATGATAAGGCTTAGGGAGCGTTAAGCTAGTAGTTTTAGTCTGCCTCTTCCCCTGAGAACGAGTCGTGCTTTGTTTATCGATGCTTCTAGCCTGTCCAGATCTCTGTTGGTTAACACGTCTTTTTCGAGAGCCCATAATATGAATTCGTCTAGTGCAGTAGATAGATCGTCGAGGATTGCTTCTGCTATTTTTCTAGTCTCTTCGTAGTCGGCTAGCTCGATCATTCTCTTTACTACTTCGTCGCTGGGATGTGTTTTTCCCGTGATATACTTATGTA
>WAOU01000015.1 GCA_015521095.1 Desulfurococcales archaeon
CTCTGGTAGAGTTTTCTTAGTCTTTCAACGTCGAGCGCGGGATGTGGGGTTTCTTCTTCTACGTTCACGATCATTGCAAGGTATCGTTTTCTCTGGCTGTTGTCTTCTATCTCGACTATTGTGCCGTACTTTACTATTGCTTCTGCTGGTCTTAGTATTATGCCTTCTACTCGGGTGTATTCGCGTATGCTTGTTGTGAAGCCTGTTATCGGTGTTTCATTGTTCAAGTCTTAGAACACCTCTATAATAGATGGTGGCGTCTGACAGAAAAATCTCTTATAAATGTTGAGTAAGGAGTGGCCCGTCTACTTAGGCTCTCTAGGAGGCCTGCTAGTGCCCCATATTCCCACTCGTTTATCCTACTCCTGGAGTCGACTACGAGTAGCTGTGGTGGGACTCCGTAGCTTGTCACCATTGCTTGGCTGACTACGTGGTCTAGGACCTCGGATATATCTGTTGTCTCCGAGAAGTATTCTACTCTGATTGGTGGAATCACTCTTATGAGCTCGGCTAGGAGCCTTCTGTCTATGCCTAGGCGTTCAGCGTTTTCTCGTATCTCGTTGCAGTCCGGTATTGCCTGTGTTAGGAGGTATCTTAGCTTGACGCCCGATGTATGGTCCAGTAGTTCATCTATTGTTATCGGGGGCTCAGCGTCCTTTAGCCTATTATTGTATGATTTCAGGAATCTTCTACTGTATAGCCAGCTCTTGTCCAGCTCTACGGTACTGGATGCTTCTAGTTCACCGTTACCTGTACCCCCATAGAAATAATTGTATAATAGTATGAAGTGACTGTCGCTTGCTAGGTTAAAGTGGTTTAGTAATTGTCGTTCGTAAATCCGTTCTATGAGATCTTCTACCTCTAGGTCATTGATTATATCTTCGAGGTCAGCGTCTTCTCTGGACTCTATTGATCTATCTATTACTTGGCGGAGATACGTGTGGGCGTCCCCCATGAAATGGGGTAGGGATGATATGCCTAGGTCCTCTAGACAGTGCCTTACGTCTCTTACTGCTTCCTCCAGTAATATGCCTGGGTTGAATTGTCTCCGCTGGGTATTTGCTACTCCTATAGTTACTACGCTTGCCTTTATGGATTCTGCGAGAACCTTTGCCAGTAAGTGTCTTCCCCTTGAAACATCCTCTGTTAGGCCGATGACTGTATGGTTTCCTTTCCGAGCCTCCCTCTTTATTTGACCTAGGATTGCCGCAGCGAGGAGTCCTGGGTTTACTTTTTCTGTTGCTCCACGTTTTACGGTTGCGGAACGTATGAGTTCTATCGTTGTTCTTGGATCTAATCCCGTGTATAGGAGTACGGCTTCTGCACTTTCTCGTTCAAGATCAAATATCGGGTTAAAGTATGTTCCTAGTATTTGTAGGAGGCTTCCGTGCCTCACTATTAGTCTTCTCCCATCTATCTCCGCTTCGAGTGGCGGAGTTTCTTGTAGCACTGATAGTATCATTGCGAGCTCTGCTACGTATAGGCTGGCCTGTCGTTTCCGGTCGTCTCCTCTCACTAGTAGGAAGGGAGGGCTACCCCTACTGTAGGGATAGAGTATCCTTTCCTCGAGGATCTCTCCGCTCCAGTATCTTAGCAGGACACTAGTTTTGAGTATGAATCCTTCTTCTACCCCGCTTGTACTACGGGCACTTCTGCTTCCTGTATCGATGTATATTTCTGCTACGTAGCGTGTTCCGAGTATGGGTTTCTTCTGTATCTTTGGCTTCCATTGTTTGTCGAATACTAGTGATCTGTCTTGTAGTATTTCTGTTCCTCTGGCTAGGAGTGTTAGAACGATTCCGCTCCAGGGCGGGGATACCTCGACGAGTTCTTCGTCGTATAGCATATTGTCCTCTCCTGTTGCTTGTCTATTTCCATGATCAATAGATTGTTCCTAGCGGTGATTATTATTGCTACTATTTTGTAAATACTCGGCGTTGCGGGCATGTGCTAGGATAGGGTAGAATCATGGTTAGACAAATATTTTGGGGAAAAAGGAGGTAGCCGGTTCTTTACCTTCCTTTGAACTTTGGCTTCCTCTTTTCTAGGAATGCTGTTACTCCCTCGATGACGTCTTCTGTGCTGAATAGTAGTCCGAATAGGTGTGCTTCTAGGCTTAGTCCTGCCCAGATGTTGGATTCTAGTCCGTATTCTACGGCGTATTTCGCGGCCATTAGTGCTAGTGGTGGCTTCTCTGCTAGCTTGAGTGCTAGTGCTCTTGCTTCTTGTTCTAGTCTCTCTGGAGGTACTACTTTTTCTACGAGTCCTATTCTGAGTGCTTCGTCTGCTGGTATCATGTCTCCTGAGAATATCAGTAGCTTTGCCTGTCCGCGTCCTACTAGTCTGGGTAGTCTCTGTGTTCCTCCTGCGCCAGGTATGAATCCTAGGTTTATCTCTGGTTGTCCGAACATTGTTCCTTCGGCGGCTATCCTTATGTCAGTGCTCATTGCTATCTCGAGCCCGCCTCCTAGTACGTAGCCGTGTAGTGCTGCTATGATTGGCTTTGTGTAGAACTGCATCTTTAGAGTTAGCTCCTGGAATCTCCTGGAGAACTTTGCTATGTCTATTGGGGTTACTCCGGCGAATGCTGTTACGTCTGCTCCGGCGCTGAATGCTCTTCCTTCTCCCTTGAGTATTACTACTCTTACGTCATTGTTGTCTTCTAGCTCGTCGAGGGCCTCTCCTAGCTCTTTGAGTAGCTCTGGGCTTAGCGCGTTTAGTCTCTTTGGCCTGTTGAGGACTATCCATGCTATTGGCTTCTCGATCCTTATCACTAGGTTCTTCTTCTTTATCTCTTCTACTTCTCCGTACTCGTAGAAGCCTTTGCCTGTCTTGCGGCCTAGTTTTCCTTCTTCTACCATCTTGAGGAGTAGTGGCTGTGGCTCCATCTCTTCTAGGCCTAGTTCTTCTTTTAGCTTTTTGAGTGCCTCTACTATTTTGTCGATTCCGTACTCGTCAGCGAATTCTAGTACTCCCTTGGGCCATCCTAGTCCTAGTTTTACTGCCTTGTCAATGTCCTCTTTTGTGGCCACGTCGTTCTCTAGGAGCCATGCTGCCTCGTTTACTGCTGGTGCTAGTAAGAGTACTGGGTCTACTTTGCCTGCGAGGTCTTTGGGTATGTTCGGTCTAGCGTATTTTCCTGGTGCTGGATATGTGTAGAATCCTTTGCCAGTCTTCATTCCGAACTCTTTCTTCTCGAATTTCTCCTTTAGGAGTGGGCATGGTGTTGTCTTGAATCCTCTCTCGGCCATTGCTTGGAATACGTAGTAGAATACGTCTATTCCGCTGTAGTCGGATAGCTCGAAGATGCCCATTGGTAGTCCTAGCACGTATTTCACTGTGGCGTCTACTTCCTCGATGGTCGCTTTGCCCTTGGCTACTAGGTTGCATGCTGTGTTGATGAATCTTCCTAGGATCCTGTTTACTATGAATCCTGGTACGTCCTTCTTTACTACTACTGGTTGTTTGCCGAACTTCTTCGATAGTGCGACTGTTATTTCTACAGTTTCGTCGCTTGTCTTCTCGCCCTTTATTACTTCTACGAGTGGCATTAGTGGCGGTGGGTTGAAGAAGTGCATTCCTACGACTTTCTCTGGCCTCTTGGTGGCTGCTGCTATTTCGGTTATGGGGAGGCTGCTCGTGTTTGTTGCTAGGATTGCGTGCTCAGGCGCGTGCTCGTCTGCGAATGCGAAGAGTTTCTGCTTTATGTCTAGACGCTCAATAATAGCCTCTATCATGAAGTCTGTTTCTTTTAATACTTTCGCGAATTCCTCTGTGTATGAACCGTCTGGATTCAAGTTTACTACTGTCTTTATCCTTGAGAGAACTGTTTCCACAGGCTCTCTTACTACGCCTTTCTCGTATAGTTTTTTGAGGCTCCACTTGATTTTCTCAACGGCGTTGTCGAGGAATTCCTGTTTTATGTCTACTAGGTAGACGTTGTAACCTGCTATTGCTGCTACCTCGGCTATTCCATGGCCCATTGTGCCTGCTCCGACAACGGTTATTGTTTTTATGTTCTCGAGTCCTGCCATTTCTACCAACACCCCTCTGTCTGGGCTTTCCCCTTTGATGCTTAGGAGGGATCGTCTATCGTCAATTATATTTGGCGTATTTAGGGAATAATATCCCTGCGCTGTCTTCTTAGTAATAATACATGTTGTATAGATAGCTTTAAAACAGTCGAGCAAGCCCCCGTTAATGCGGTGAAATAGTGTGTCCGAGTACCTAGATCAAGTCAAGAGCATGGTCAAACCCGAGGCCGCAAAATACGGTCTAAAGATACTACCAAGAGGAAAAAGCAGCTTCAGCCTAATTAAGGGCGGACAGATATACATGACTATTAGAGATACCGGCGACAATATCGAGATATCGTTCGCTGGTAAGAAATACATGTATGACAAGTACTACACGAAGCCAGAGCACCTAGCACAGGTAGTATTCAACGTATTGGAAGCACAGCACCGCGAGGTAAAGAAAGAAGAGGAGTAACCCCGCGGCCTCTGTCCTAATACATTTTCACGGGCGATTCCTGGTTTTTCCCCGTGGCAGGGACATCCCTTCACGATATTTTAGTCTGTAAAGGGATAACGCGTTCTGGGACTATAACATATTCATGTATAGATAATAATTACTACATAAGCCTACATTATAGCTTTGGCTATCGACTAGCCAGTGCCAGCGAAATATGTGAAGAAGATCAGTGAAGATTGATGACTACAGCGGTGGATCAGGGAAGCATTGGACGCCAGTGGGAACGCTTGGACTACGGATAAGTATCACGGTGATAGGGCATGAATCTATCTATCGATAGAGACCGAGCTAGAAGAGCCTGGAAAAAACTGCTTATTGGTCTACTGTTGCTTTCGGTGTTGTCTGCAGGATCCCTGATGCATATTGTGGGCGGTCCAGGAAACCTTCTCGATATACTGCTAAGTATCAGGCTAGACGTATTATTGGCGTCGTTCAGCGTTCTGTTTATCGCCGAGATAGTTAAATCGTGGAGACTAACCCTTATAGGCAGGCTCCTAGGATTCAGGATCCCTGTCAAGGACAGTTTACTAGCTAGAATATCTGGAAGATTCGTTGGCGTACTGACCCCTGCCTATGCCGGGGCAACTCCTACACGTGCAATCATAATATCCGCGTATACAGGGCTCTCTCCAGGTAATAGCTTCGGGCTAAGCGTCTATGAGAGCATCCTTGATAGCTTTATACCGGTGTTCTTTTCACTACTATTGTTGATTCCGCTTCTCCCAGATTCGTGGCTCTCTGTTCTAGTCGCATTATTTATTCTGGGCATGTGGATAGGCGGGATAGGCTATGCGAGTACTGATAGGATAGAGAGCTTTCTCAGGCGAATAAATGCTCCCGAGGAACTCGTCTGCTATGTTTCAGGCCAGCGAAAACTGTTTCTGAGCGCCATAAAGAGCAGTACGAGTACAAGGATTCTCTTCCCCACTATAGCGGTGACACTTCTCTCTCATGTGATAGAAGCATATGCTCTCTATATTGTCCTAACAGGGCACTTCTCCCTAGTCGATCCAGTCTCCTTGATAAAAGCATTCATACTACTAGAAGCCTCCTACGTCCTCACGATGAGCCCTACTCCAGGAGGAAGCGTGTTCTTCGAGTATGGGCTCTCGGACATAATGAACAGCTATAGCCTTGTGTTATGGAGGGTAGTCTTTCTCCTCTTCAGCATATTACCTGGGGCAGTAATACTGGCCGCTATAAAGTCTGTGCGCAACTATATTGAACAGGCCCTTGTTAGAGAGGTGAAAGACTGTGCGTCTAACACAGATAACGAAGATATATGATATGCATTGTCACGCATACGAATTTGATTCAGATGAAATCATAGAAATCCTCGAGAAGACCCCGAGCCTTAAAATAGTGGCTGTCTCGGACGATCTCGAGAGCTTCCATAAAACGCTAGAACTCCACGACATCTTTCCAGAAAAAATAATCCCATGTGCAGGCTTCCATCCCTGGAATGTAGGAAAACTAAGCCTCCACGAGGTAGAAGAGGTTATCCGCCATGCCTATAAGTATGGCATACACTGTATAGGCGAGGTTGGTCTCGACAAAAAATTCGTTGACCTCAACACGTGGCCTACACAACAAGCCGTATTTACTAGGTTTCTCCAGGTTGCTAAAGAGCTAGATGCCTATGTAACTGTACACAGCCCGTACGCGTGGAGAGAAGCTTTGACGTTAATGGTCGAATTGGGCGTCGAGAAAGCTATGTTCCACTGGTATACGGGGCCTTTGAACCTAATAGACGAGATTGCATCGTCGGGCTACTATATAAGTATAAACCCGGCCTTGAAGATCCAGTCAAAACATCGCAGGGTAGCGGAATATACGCCTCTGGAACATATGGTCTTTGAAAGCGACGGCCCCTATAATTATAGAGGGCTCAGGTTATCTCCCATAATGATACATGAAACAATAGAGGAAATCGCGTCACTAAAGAAGGTATCCGTCGATA
>WAOU01000016.1 GCA_015521095.1 Desulfurococcales archaeon
CAAGACCGGTCCTAGCCTCCTACATAATCCTTTACCAGCTGGTAAATGACACTAGGCAGCTAGCAACAATCAAGTTTATTGACGAGGAGATACCCCCAGGAGCAAATACAACACTCCCAATAGCATCTAATCTAACAAGTGGAAAATACGAGGTAAACATTGTAACCAGGCTCGGGAACGTTTTCGGCTGGGATCCCAGCATAGGAGGAGCATACAGTATTCCTCCAGAAGACGCTGTACTCCAAGACAATCCACTCTTGCTACTCTCGGATCTTATTGATCCCGGACTAGCCAAGGAGATACTTGAGAACTATACTGTTGTAGGGTATGACGCGGTTAAACCAGTGCTATATGATACAAGTATATTTGCACAAATAAGTGGAACAAGCAATTACAGGCCAGTAACCTTGTCTATTAGGGTTAACGGAACGATAAACCACTACTATTACAAGCACGTAACCAATAGCAAGATAATCCATGAATATACAGGTACCGTTGACCTGACGGAGAACATGTCAGCACAGCTCTACGTTTACGGATACCTATGGGGCTATGGTCGTCCATATTACAGTACAGGTATCCGTCTACGAGTAGACTATACACTAATATACGAAGGGAGCAGGCCAATCCTCGTAACATTCAACCTGAACAAGTTAGACAATGTAATAGTACCGGTAGCCACAACATACAAGAATGTTATAGGCGAAGTATCGTTAGATAACGGAACACTGTTATCCTACTATGATAACCGCTATGTAGTCTTACTTTATGGTCCTGGGAGAATAACATTGGAATATATGACTTGGAGAACAACATCACCCACAAGCCCTAATGGAGGATCCTGGACCGCCCAGCTCGAAGGAATAGTATCCTATACTGGGTTAAACGTAGTCTACTTAGACGAGAAATAGTGCGAGAAGAGCACTTGCAACACTTAGCAGGGCCAGGCGTACATTATCCCAGCGCCCATAATATATTCTGCCAGCTATAAGACCTATGCCTAGTGCTGCAATCCCTATACTTGTTTCTATCAGGTTCCAGGGCAGGACCGGTCCTGCCTGGAACTGTACTCCGGCTATCGGGGCAGTGTTAAAGCTGAGAATATGTGTTGCCCCGAGTTTTACACTGTATAGGAGTATGAGTGGTAGTATTGGTATAAGGGCTATAAGTATTCTTAGCCTGGCTCTCGCCTCTTTCTCTGCGTTTAGTACTGCTTGTATGTAGCGTTTAGCTTGTTCTATGTCGTATGCTGTTGCCCCTGTCTCGTACAATAGCCTAGCCAGCTTTAGTGTTTTGTCCATTGCCTCGTGTATCGTCTCAGCCTGTAATATACCCCTAGACTTAAGGTTTCCGAGGAGCTCCAAGTAGAACTGTCTCAGCCTATAGTGTTTGACGGTAGACGCCCGTTGTTCTAGTAGGCTGATTAATGGCATGCCGCTTCTAGCCGATTCTGCTAGTAGTCTTAGGAGCATGGGAGCCTCCTCTTTCTCTGCACGTGTAGCGTCAAGGACCGCATTATGCTTAATCATGTATGCTAGTAGTCCTATCAGTGCTGTTAGCGTGAAAGCTGGTCCGGGAGCTAGGCGTAGCACTAGGCTTATAGCTACTCCTGTTATTGCTCCTGCAAGCAGCCATAGTAAGCCGTCTCCCGGCTCGATACTTGCTTTATCAGAGGGGAGCCTTGAGGCAAGGATCCCTGCACCCACTATACCCAACGGTAAAAGTAGGCTAGTATACAGTCTGAGCAGCTCTAGGTTGCCCGCGAGGGAACCGGCAAGCAACGCTATAAGCGGTCCCAGCCCCAGCAGGATAAGTATAGCTTCGAGCAGTGTTAGGGCTTCCTCAGACATTCTCCTCATGCGCTGCTCGTGCTCCTCCAGCAAGCTAGTCTCGTAGTCTCTTAGCACGGGCTCCGGATCTCCTCCAGCAGTAATTATATCCTTGTAGTCTGTTGCTATCATCTGTATCTTCCGGCACGGATGCCTCTCTAATACTTGGAGCGGGTCTTTGCCTGAGTCTAGGTATCGGCCCGCTATTATTGTTTCCTTTGTAAGGCCCGCTATTGGAAATATTGTGTGTAGCATTAATCCAAGCCTGCTAGCCAGCCTTCCCGCGAGGACAAGCCATAATGCATTCTCTTTTCCTTCTTCCTTTCTATCCTCTCGCTTAATAAATATGAGAACAGGGACCGTCGCTAATCCTACTAGAGGCAGAAAGCCTACTATTAACACCTTGTATCCTATCCATGGATATAGTGCAATGATTAATCCTATACTCACAAGTGATGAGAGGAATAATAGTGAGCCTAGTAAAAGACCAAGCTCGCGTTCCGTGTACGGTAATAATGCTTCTTCTGCTATCCTATAGAGTCTCCTCGAGAGTGGAGCAAGCTTATCCGAGATAAACAGCACGGGTGCTATTCCGCGTATCCTGAAATACGATAATCGATTATACCAGGGAATTTTATTCTCGAGTCTCCTTTTTCTAATCTCAACGCTTAGGGGACTAGTAACTAGGCCTTGAGCGGTCAGCCAAAAAGCTGTCTCCAGCGATAAAAGGCCTCCTAAGTAGATAACTGCGAACTTAAACGTATCAAGATCTAGTCTCACTATAACTAGGAGCTCCAGCGAGACCCCAATCATGTAGAATGGGATAGCTGCTACGAGTAGCTCCTTATATCTAGGCCGGCTAAAGTATAGTCTAGCTAATAGTCCTGTAACAGTGTCTAAGAGCAAAAGGCTTCCTATTACTGTGCCTAATATCGCCAGCGGACGAGGGTTCAGCTCTATTCGCCTGCTAGCCAGCTCGATTAACTGTGTTCCGGGACCTACATATAGGGCGTATAGGCTCAACCCCAGTATAACAGTAGAGAATGCTAGCTCTAGGATCCTAGCAGTATTTTTCATATAGCTATCACCTTTCTCGCCCTAGAGAGCCTCTCTTCTAGCACCCTACTTTTCTCCAGTATCCACTCGTCGCTGTCTGGATCCCATAGGGCTAGCCTCTCCCATTCGCCTGATCCACGGACGTATATCTCGAGGACTCTTCTCCCCTTCTGCGTTATGCCAGTTACTACTACCAGCCAGATTAAGTCCAAGTAATAGTCTTCAATACCTAGTAGTCTCAGCCTCCGCTCTAGCTCGTCTATGCTGTGCGCGTGGAATGTCGCTGCACTAGCGCTCCCTAGTGCTGCTGCTTCAAAAATGTAGCGTACCTCTTCTCCCCTGGCCTCGCTTACCGCTATTACGTCCGCACGCATTCGTAGCGCGCTCCTCAGTAGCTCGCGGAAAGTTATCTTTGTCTTCTCGCTTGTAACGTCCAAACTATAGGCTTCTCTTGCCCGCAGACTTATCCAGTTTCCCCGCTGGAGCTTAAGTTCCGGGACCTCCTCTACCGCAACTATTCTCATTGTTTCTGCTAGCTGTTCAAGGAGGGCTCCTAGTAGCGTTGTTTTCCCGGTTCCCTGGGCTCCTACTATTAGGATCATTCCCTTGCTCCTGAGTACTTCTACTAGTAGTGCTGCTAGTTCTCTTGGAAGCATGCGGGCTAATATTAGCCTGTCAAGTCCCCACTTGACACGGAGCTTCCTTATAGTAATACTAGTCTTATCAGCTACACCCGAACCCCCTAGTACTGCAGAGATCCTATCCCCATGCAGGCTAAACTCACGTATCGGGAACAGCGGGCTAATACTTGTACCAGACCTTATAGCGAGGCGTTGTGCGAGCAATCTTGCATCGGACTCCTCTAGCATTATATTGGTCCTTATCCAGCCGATAACGGCCCTGTGGATAACCCTGACGTAATCACCACCAACAATACTTATCTCTTCTATAGACTGATCCTGGATAAGTGGGTCGATAACTCCGTATCCAGCGTAGTCCCTTAACAGGTAATAGTCTATGGTGTGCTTCCAGCGCTCATATAACTCTGTCTTTCCTAATCGCTCTGCCGCGATCCACCTATCCTCCTCTCTGCCAGGATCGAGTTCCAGGTGTTTTGAGAAGTACTCGCGGAGCTCCAGATAGAGAATTGCAGCCTCCTCCGGTAAAGGTGGTTCAACTATGTTCAGTATCTTCTCCGTTCCAGTGTCGATTAGCTCTACCACTACTGGGCCTATTGTATAGCTCTCAAGTACCTTCAAGTCCCAGCCCCTTCCTTACAAGCCTGTATTCTTTCATGTTCTTTCCCTGCGTCGGCCTCCTGCTCTCTACTATTCCATGCTCCTCTAGTCTTTTCAGGAGGGCACTGGCTGTGCGTGGTGTTACTGCTAGGACGACTGCTGCTTCTCTTGCTGTAAACCAATCAAGGTCGAAAAAGTCGTATAGTTTCTCTACTATTATTTTTGCATCGAACGTCACGCTTCCAACCTTTATATGTAGCCCTGTCATGCTAGCTCTCCATACTAGTGTGCTTTGCGGGGACGGTCCAGGCCATGTCTCGAGGACTCCTTTGCACGGTGGACCGCGCGTATAACCGTATGCCTCCCATATGATCAGGGGGTTGTTTTTGTGACGGCATATCTGGGCTCCTATACGTCCATAGAGGACTCTTTTGAACATGCTGCTGTGACCTAGTAGTATTAGTAGCTTGTTGAGGCTGTTGTGGAAGCTCTGTCGAGGAATCCGTAGCCAGTCAATGCTTTCGGTTACTCTCTTGTATATCTCGCTAGGTTTTGCGGATGATCCTTGCCAGCGGGCTGTGTAAAATAATATTGCCGCGGCCATGCTCCTCTCGTCGCATCCTCTTCCCTTGCATGATGGGATACTGTCTAGTATTTGTAGCGTCTTTTCTTCGAGCACCCTGCGATCGATACCTAGTCTTGTATTGTTTATTAGTAGTCTTGTGAAGAGTAGTATTCCTCTTTTATGGCGTGTTAGCTTGGGAGATTCTTTGTATGGCAAATGAAATCCCCAATTTATGCTCGTTGAGTGTCCCAGAGCTCATAAGCGTGAGCCAACTCCCCACTTTACACGGTGTAAAGTGGGGAGTTGACAGTCTGCGCCCAACAACCATGCCTTGGGATCACGAAGTATGAACGTTGGGGAGTAAAACTTAAAAACCCCTCGTCCTGCGGGCGATATTTAAACCCCTCAGAAGGGGACAGTCAAACCAACTGAGTTCCGAGACATGGCAAGAATCCTAGCTCCAAGACAAGCCGATATATGCTTCTCATACCTCTATGACGTAGAACACTACGATGACGTCCCCCAATGCGCCATATCTAGTGAGCGTGAGAGTATGCGCAGGCTATCGGCAAGACGTGGTATAAGCTACATAGCTAGCGTAATCATACTCTTAGCAATAGTAGCAATAGGAGGCGCAGCCGTATACAACTATCTAAATAATACCGCCTCAGCACTAGCCAAACAAGTAGAAGTAACAGCATCGGCAATAACAACAACAAACACAACATACGTGCAGATACAACTACACAATACAGGCACACAAAGCGTAACCATAACCAGCGTATACATAGACAACACAGACATAACAACAACCATAGGACTAGCAAACTACACGCTAAAACCAGGACAAAGCATAAGCAAAGTAATCAGCCTAAACCTGCCAAGCGGAGACCACGTTGTAAAAATAGTATTCGCCGACGGCAGCGAGAAACCGGCAAAGTTCACTAGCTAACCTGTTTTCCCTTTCCCTAGTGGGGGAGGAGAACGTGAACAACATAGTTGCGGCAATTCTTCTAATTAGTATAACAGTAGCGGGAGCCACGGCACTATACCACTACCGAGATGTTCTCCAAACAGACAACAAACCCCTAAGCCTAGAAAGGATAGGTCCCTACAATGCCACCTACGACCTGGTATATGTAAATAGTGGTTGCCTAAGCGATGTCCTAGCATACAACAAGACTATAGGTAATTTCACCCGAGTACAACAGGCATGTGCTGGAAGCCTAGTTCTCCTCCCCCACGCGTCCCCCAACGCGCCATAACTAGTGAGGTGCAAACATGGTGAATACACGTATAATTCTATCGGCCACGATCCTCCTATTACTAGTAATAATGGGATCTATCCATGTGAATGCTCAGACTACGACAACACTACCAATAACAGCGGAGCCGGAGGCACCGGAACCAGTACAGAACCTGGCTAGCAAGGCCCTGGGCCTTGCAATGTATGTCCTTATAGTCGTAGGCTTACTAGCCCTCCTAGTGGGAGGAGCAAAATTTGCTATGGGAGCCCCCGATGCTGGCAAGTGGATAATAAGAGGAGCAATAGCACTAGTTATAGGGATAGGCTTCTGGGCCATTGTAACATGGCTACTATAAGAGGCCAACAATAATGCCTCGTAGATTATACAGGGTAAACTCGGCCCCGGATTTTTCCGGGTTTGAAGAACCAATACTCCTAGCAGGCACAACTCCCCTAAGCTTAAAGAATATAATAGCGATAGGAGTAGGCCTAGCAATAATAGGCATGGGTCTACTATGGAAGACACCTGTACTAGTGAGAGAGCCATTCCCACTAAGCCTAGGACTATTACTAGGACTAGCAGGAGGACTCTCAATAATAATGTGGAGCACCATGATCAGACCAGACCAGAGCAGCCTACCTATATTAAAACTAATAGTGACAAGACCCACGCAGCCAAAGGAGCGGAAGAGACGCATTGAACCAATAACCATAAGAGCAGATGAAGAAACAGGAATAGCGAGAATAGAGCTCGAAGGATACGCGTACGATCCGGCAAGTGGAAAACCGCTTGATAGGGTTGACGTTGTAATCGATGGAAAAGTACACGGCGTAGACACGGTTAATGGAAAATACTATCTAGAAGTAGAGCTCTCGAGGGGCATACACAGGATAGTAGTCAGGCTATCCAAGTCCCAGATTATACTCAGAGAGTTCGATCTTAGGATAATCTAACGTTTTTGAGGGGTTCTTTATCAGAGTTAAGTTAATTATTAATATAAAAACTTTAGATTACAAAAAATCACAACGAGGCTCAGAGGTGAAACAACATGGTCGAATACATAAGAAAAATAGTCGGAATCATACTAATAGCTCTAGGAGCAATACCCGGCTCAATAGTGATCCAATCCATACCTGCTCTACTAGAAAACATATACAACCCGTTCTACACAATAATCCTAGGCATCATAATCCTCGTAGTCGACTCCATCCTAGCCATAGGCTCAATGTCACTAATCACAATAGGAGCCAGTATGTTAAAAGATACCACTTGGTGAACCCTGTCCCCGGCTTTTTCCTATTTTATTGGAGATAAAAGATGGCCTGGTGCCGAATCGATTCTGGACCATACTGGGACATGCCAGAGCCTGAAAGGGACAGGTTTATCTCAGCGTTTGCACGATGGCTCTCCGGCCTTAAAAATAAGGCCTGGATACATGTTGTTGTAGAAGAAGACGCTATCAAATGGGAGGATCTAGACACAACTTACAGGGTCCCCAGATTCTATATCGAGGCGAGAGACGAGGATGATCCAGGACTAGCAGGTTTATCCGCAGAGAGAATACTCACAGTGGAGAGGCCTCGGCCCATTAAATCCGTTAAAGGAGGATTCCTATTGTTAGAGGGAGGCTATTTCGCCAGAAGCTATGCTATAACAGGTCTACCCCCACAGCTACCTGAAGCTGCATTTGCCGAATACGACGTGGTAGACGAGCTACATATACAAGTAGAACCATACAATGCCCTGAACAGACTACGCGCGAAACATAGTAGGCTCCAGAACTATGCAGTAGGAGGATTCGCCCCGATATGGAGCAGTATAGGACTACTCCTCCAAGAGGCCATGAGCGGATATAGACTCCTAAGACTCAGAATACTCCTAATAGTAAAGGCTAGGAGCCTGGAAGGAGCTAAGAACCGAGCTAGACAACTCGAGGCACTTCTAACCTCGCTGGGCGTAGGCTATAGTAGTCCTTATATAGGAAGGGTTCAACAAGCATTATACAATCTGCTACCATTAGATAATTGGAAGGGAATAATAGTCTCAAATGGGGCTGCACCCGTACTATACCCATTCATAAGCGAGGAACTTGCACACCCAGGAGGAATATTCCTAGGCTTCAACCTCCGGACAGGAAGCCCGATAATCTACAACCCGTACCGGATGCCCAACTACAACCTCGTAATAATAGGAGAAACAGGCTCAGGCAAAAGCATGACAGGCAAACTATACATAAGGAGATGGCACAAGCGTCATCAAGCACCAATATACATTATCGATCCAAGCGGAGAATACGCCCGAGTAGCAGGCTCTCTAGCACCACGTCTAAAAGCCTACAGGATCAGGCAAGAAGAAGGAGGACTAGACCCGGTCCGGCTCTACCGCACAGGACAATTATCATACAGCATCATACTAGACATCCTGTCTGACGTCTATAAACTAAGCAGAGAAGAAAGACTAAGCCTCCTAGACCATATAGAACGAGCTAAGAACATGGAAGACCTCCTAAACATTGTTAAAGAAGCACGCGTAGACAGAGGCCTATTCAATGGTCCTCTAGTAGAACCAGACGAGCACGGAGCAATATTCGATCTAAGCGAGCTACGCACCAAAAGAGAGAAGATCCTCGCCGGTAGCATAATAGCCGCAATACTAGCAAAGAGACTAAGAGGCAAGTCACTCCTAGTAGTAGACGAGGGCTGGATGTGGGCCGAATACCCAGCACTCATGTCCCTACTAGCAGAGACTAGCAGAGTAGGCAG
>WAOU01000017.1 GCA_015521095.1 Desulfurococcales archaeon
AATACGTGATTGGATTATCGCTAGCACTTGTCTCATTATTAATATATCCTCTAGCAGCCAGATTCTACAGGCTCCCCTCATACTCCCGTCGTATCCCGATAAAAGACAAAAACCACCCGGCTTACCAAGGAGCCAAGTACTTCATAACAGGGCACTACTACGTGATGCTAGTGATAGCGATTATTCTCCTGTATACTATACTATACTTTAAGAATAGTGGATGTACGCTTCTCTGCCTAGTACATGCTTATTCCATGGGCTTTATCGCACTCCATTTTATGATCCACGGACCTATGATGCTACCAGTTATCCTAAGAGTAAAGCATAGGAAGAAATTTACTCAAATACCATACTTACTCATACTGCTCTCGCTACTATTATGGCCAGGTCTAGGGATAGGATCCTACATACTATTCGTATCCTCGCTCATAGTAGGGCTTAGAATAGTAAAATAACGCCGGATTAAGAGTAAATGAGACGGAGAGCCGCGGCTAGCGGCTACGGCCGCCTATGGCCGAGGAAACTCCGCCCTCCCCACGGGATCCGGGCCCCGCAAGGGGCACAGGTGAGACCTGTGGCAACGGCACAGAAACGACACGGCTCCACGAAGATGACTATGATGCTGCGAGGCCCTCCTGGCAACAGGAGGGCAGATAACCAGCGGAGGATTCGTGGAGATGCGTTGAAACGGCCGACCCCGGAGGAGCAAGGATCCTGGGGCGATGAGTCCCCGTGCGACGCCCCGGGATAGTGTCCGCTGAGTCGGATGCCGCCGTAGTACAGAAGGCGGGTTATAGCCGCGGCTCTCCCTATTATTTACATATGATTAGATATAACGATTCGGAGCCCTTGAATACGTGGTAAAACAGTATCATCTCTCCCGGGGGACACTATAGAAATGAAGGAACCACTAATAGCCGACGCGTACGGAAGACAACTAGATAATATTAGAATAGCTGTAACAGCTGAATGCAACTATAGATGCATCTTCTGCCATATAGAAGGAGAGCCCCTAAACGGGCCAGCAAGGCCCGGCACGCTGAGCCCATTGTTAAGGCCCGAACACTATGAGATAATTGCAGAGGCGTCGAGACTCTTAGGTATTAAAAAAATTAAGCTAACAGGCGGTGAACCCCTACTTAGAGCAGATATCGTCGAAATCGTAGACTCGCTAGCCGCACACTCTAGTGCAGAAATAAGTATGACCACTAATGGCTACTTTCTTTCACGATACGCAGAAAAACTCAGAGAGGCCGGTCTTGAAAGAGTCAATATTTCTATACATAGTCTCAAGCCGGAGAGATATAGATTCATCACTGGGGTTCCAGGCCTAAACAAGGCCTTGAAGGGACTACAATCCGCGTACGAGACAGGATTCGGTATAAAGATAAACAGCGTGATTCTAAACAGTGTAAACAGCGATGAGATCTTCGACCTTGCCAAACTCGCATCAAAATATGGTGCCGTTCTGCAACTAATCGAACTGCACCCAGTGGGTCTTGGCGCCAGATTCTTCAACAAATACTACTATCCTCTATCAAAGATAGAAAACGAACTGCTCAAAAAAGGAGCGAAAAAGACTATACGAGATTTACACAATAGGCCTGTCTACATTCTACCCGATGGACAAAAAATAGAAATCGTCCGTCCATACGGAAACCCAATATTTTGCTCTGGATGTACAAGGATTAGAATTGGCCCATTTGGAGATCTTTCACCATGCCTCAATTATAAAGGGCCGAGACCCTCAATAGCAGAAATATTAAAGAATCCCCATTATTCACGAGAAGAAAAAATCCTTAAAGTAGCATCAGAAATAATAGACCTTGTCGCAATGAGAAGACCCTATTTTATGTGTTCAAGGACTAGCCCACCTAACTATATGATACCAACGAAATCGAATCACAAGAGTCTTAGGATCTCTCATCCAAAGAAGAAGAAGTTTGAGGAGGCCAAGAAGGCACTAAGACTCCTGCTAGAAGAAAGAGGTAGCTTAGAGCCCAGAGCCCAATAGAAGGCAGTAGATCCCCCAGCGCTTCTCGAAATACAATAGAAATAACTGCAAATACGCCTATTACTGATCCTATGAACACAAGTCCCGAATCTATCCTAAAGGGACAGCCTACTTTCCTTGTAGTTCCACTTACAGAGATAACAGTCATAAACGCTATAGTAGATGCTGCAAGACCAGCGTTATCCCCCAGTAATAATACAAGTGGAGATGCCGCCACTATAACTAACGGATGAAGGTTATTTGTTATTAACGATGCTATCAAACCAGCTAACACTATGTAGAGCGTTGAAGAAACAAGAATCGCTTCACTATTAAATCCAAGACCCACAAGTAGTGGAATCATAGATGCTCCAAAAACACTAATCGCGGCCGCCGAGCCCGATACAATTAGCGAATATATCGTTGCTAAGTACACGATTGATCCACCATAAACAGCGTATTCTGGCAAGAATATGGAAACTGTCCATGAAAGAGCTACTAGGAGTGTTATGATTATCCTCTCATATAGGCCACGCACCAATGCTAGCCCGATAGATAATGCTACTATAGAAGTCGCCGCCGGCGCGAATGGAATTAAGGCGTCATAGATAATAGCCATTAACACAACTATTCCTGTCCCTGCTAGAAGTACACATGTTGGGTCGAGCTTGCCGCATCCACCACTAAGATTGCTCATAGACCTCACCCTAGAAACATCTCAAGGACATTAACAGAATGAACGAGTACTATTTCCTTGTCTAGAACAACGAATCCCAGCGTCTTCTCAAGTGGTATCATTACAAAAGCCACTGCTATCATCGGACTAGCATACTTTATCATAGCCCTAGCATAAGATTTCTCGGGATTATTAGCAAAGACTTTCACAGCTTTTAACGCCTTTGCACCAAGAAAGGAGACCAACAAGGCCGAGATAAGACCGTACCCGTTGAGTAATAGGAAGATCCAAACTAACACTATAAGACTAAAAACCGATAGTTTCACTAGCGAAGCAAACTTCCTATGGCCTAACCTTCCCGGAATAGTTGGAATTTTAGCCGCTTCATAGTCCTCGCCATAATAATAGTGTATGAATGCTACATGGAGAGGTTGCCAGACATAAACCATTGCGGCGAGAAGAATCCCGTTCATCCCAATCGAACCAGCTCCTGCCGCCCAACCTCCGAGAGCAGGCATACTCCCTGCTATGCTTCCGAATAGAAGACTCCACTCGGTTCTTCTCTTAGCTAACTCTGTATACGCTATTATGTCGAAATAGAGGCCTACTAGCGTCGTTAGCAGAACCCATTTATTAATAAATGACGATGCCAGAGTGCCTAGTATTATAAGCATGCTTACGCCAACTAATGCCTCGGCCCGTGAAAGCTTCCCGCTAGGAAGAGGACGAGCTCTTGTCCTAGGCATCCTGAAATCAATATCGTGCTCCAAATACATGTTAAGAGCTGTCACACCACCCGCTGAACCCAGAGCAGTTAGAGCAAGCAGTAGAAGTATCCTAGGATCAGCCCCTCCTCCGGCTATAAAATACGCACCGAACATAGTGATAGATAGCAATAGTAGCTGTGTGGGCTTGGTCATCTGTAGCAAGTATAATATTTTCTTAGACATCTATGCTCTTCCCGTGTTTCGTTAAAACGAAATGACCCCACTATTTAATCTATACTAAATATCTCAACACCCATAGATCATCTCACTGTAAACTGCTCGATTTACAGACTAGCACGCTATATAGGCTAACAGCGTACTATATCTACAAATAGGTGATCCCATAGTTGCTAAACGCTCTATATGAAGCATACCTAATAACACTCTCATCGCCAATTAAACCAGGAGCCCTGCATAGACTAGCAAAGGACCCCGAGTACGAGATAAGGCTCCTAGAATTCGTCTCCGTACAGGAATTCATAGAGGAATCCTTTAAGAGAGGCTACATGCTCGGCCGAGGAGACCTAGACTCGAAGCACCTAGGCCTCGGCAGATACATAGCTGACGCATTAAAGAAGGCATTTGAAAGAACCGGTATGAGGCCACTCACAGGACTTATCTCTGCATCCATTACACTAGCAACAATACTGGGCTACTATACTGCGTCCTCAAAGAAGAAATCCTTTGAAGAGACCTTGAGAAAAACAGTTACAACAATACTTTACTCGTCAAGCCCCGAAGACACTATAAATATAGTGGAAGGACTCGAAGCAGTAAGCGACTCAGACCTTCTACTTCATCTTGACAGAAAAGGTGTGACGAAGAGAAGCATATCCCTTAATGCCATAACCATAGGCGACTTGTTCGAAACACTATCTGATATAGACACAGGATTCATGCTGAATGTAAGGAACCTAAGTAGACTAACAACATTAATAGGATCTGCAAGGAAATCCCCTACATTTATCGGAGCAGTAATAGAAGTCTACATAAAATTAGCCGATATGACCGGCTACCTAGACCTCTCGAATATACTAGAAGCCAAGAACCCTCTAGGAGAACTAGCAAAACTAGACGCAAAACTCGTAGATAGACAAAGGTTTAACAGGCTACTCGGAGGAACCTTCATAGCGGTCGCAACCGCCAACATCGATACGCCTCTAAGAATACCCTACAAGTAACTCTTCCCAACACAGTTATCTTCTCTACAAGATATTATGATATGCTCTTTGCTATGAGGAAGGCGTATTCTCAACCATCCTAAATACTTCTGTAAGAGATGGAAAAAGCGGCATTACCCCGTCTCCATATACTTCAACAGCATACTTGATGACCTCGTAGGAATCCCTAATAATATCCCCATAACGCTCCCCAGTACTAGTTAGAACACCCTCCCACACCATAAGCCTCGATGCAACGCTAACAGCCTTAGGAAAAGCTCCCTCGAGAAGAACCTTTCTGAGAGGAACATCGTATGCTACGAAATCACCCTGCATAGGAACACCATAATCATTATAGCCTCCCGTAGTCGCCCTGTAAAGTACACCGCTGAAATCATTATTGAATAACTTTAGAAATAAGGGGATATGAAGAGGTATCGAGCCCACTAGATGAGGCCAGTCGCTTCCAAAACTGGTAACACCAAACAGAGAATCCCTCGTCCTATTATAGAGTATCATATTAGAAACCGGGCATGAGGCACATCTGACTCCTAGATCAAAATAATCGTCGTTAATGCAATGGACAGCTACTACTCTTTGGTTCGATACCTTGTCTCCAAGGAGTTCTAAAAAATCCTTTTTCTCACTGATGCCTTCGCTTAGATGCATTCCAAGTGGTGCCCGCATCTTCCGCGCGATATCAAGCGAGCTATAGATCATCTGGGGGCTTGCATAGGATATGCTATGAACAAATACGCCGGGCCTCAACAATGCATCGTTTATATACATCCTATACTTATAGAATAGCTTATCGATTTCCTCAGGCCTGCTCCATCCTCTTTTACTCATAACAGTCGGTAGCAATACAACGCGTGGAGCCACACTACCCTTTACAACAGCCTTAATGTTCGCCTCAAGCCTACCGGTTAACGCTATTAATGTTACTCCTTCTAAGAGTACACGCTTAAGCACGAGCTCCGTCAATGTAGACGCTAGTCCAATATCATTTCTTATTAATGCCTCATCAACATGCAGTCTCCTACTCATTAACCACTCATAACTATTACCCCACACTTGGCCAGGAACTAGCCCAGCATCTATCACTTGAGGATGCGCATGAGCATCGCTAAACCCAGGCATTATAATTGTCTCAAAGAATACATCCCTATGGAAAGGCATCGAGAACTTCTCAATAACCTTCCCATTTATAACTGCAATATCAGCCTCGAGCCGAGCCAATATTCCCAGATCCTCCCATTTATCGGTGACACCGCTCCATTCTCTTCCATGATCACTCATTGTTATGCCAGGATAAAATTCCTGCATCATCGGCTCATGGACAATATCGTTTCTTTCACAATATTTGCGAAAACCTATAAGCTAGTTCTAAGCCAACCAGAATCCATGGTGCACGATTATGACCCGTGTAGTAATAATCGGTGGCGGAGCCGCAGGAATGGCTGCTGCATCCCGTGTAAAAAGACTGAAGCCCGAATATGAGGTTACAGTGTTCGAGAGAACACCCTATGTAAGCTTCGCTCTATGCGGTATCCCCTATCTCGCAGGATGCGTTGTGAAAACCCTTGACGAACTACTCTACTATAAACCAGAAGTATTCATAAAGAAGAGAGGTATTGATCTAAGACTACAGACAGAAGTAGTATCTGTAGACGTGTCTGCTAAGAAACTCGTTTACCGCAGTCTCGTAACAGGAGAAGAAAACGAGTTAGAATGGGACTACCTAGTAATTGCTACCGGTGCACGGAGCAGGGCTCCCGAGATATGGCCTGAGATCAGGGAACTCGAGAACGTATTCTATATCAAGCACCTGGATAGCGGAGAACAAATCAGGAGCTATGCACTAAAACTACCTCATGGTAGCAAAGCTGTAATTATAGGTGCAGGCTATGTTGGCCTAGAGCTAGCCGAGAACCTCAGTAATCTCGGAATGAAGGTAACAATCGTCGAGGCACTAGACCAAGTCGCGCCAAAAGCACTAGATCCAGATTATGCCGAGATCCTCGAAAACCATCTAAAAGAGAAAGGCGTCGAAGTAATCAAGGGGGCTCCAGTAAAAGAGTTCAAAACCAGCAATGGAAAAGCCGTATCAATAATCACTGAGAAAGGCGAGATACAAGGAGACTTATTCATCGTAGGCGTGGGGATTAAACCAAACACCGAACTAGCCGAGAAAATCGGAGTAAAAATAGGAGAAACAGGAGCTATCTGGACCGATGAAAAACTACAAACATCTATACCAGGGGTCTATGCTATAGGAGACGTCGCCGAGCACAAAGACATAGTAACAGGAAAACCCGTATGGAGACCGTTCGCACCCATAGCCAACAAAATGGGATACGTTGTCGGCTCTATACTCGGTGGAAGAGACGCGGTATTCCCAGGAAGCGTGGGAACCTCCACCTTCAAGTCATTCGACCTTATCGTAGCAAGAACAGGTCTCTCAAAGGCCGAAGCCGAGAAACACGGATATAACGTTATAGAAGCAGACCTCTCCGGGTACACGAAAGCCCACTATATTCCAGGACGAGCAAAACTACACCTCAAAGTAGTCGCCGATGCTGATACAGGAAGACTACTAGGTGCACAAAGCATAGGTGCAACAGAAACAGTTCTATGGAGAATAAACGTTATTGCTTCACTACTCACAACAAGAGCAACTGTATGGGACCTATTCTTCAGCGACATCGGATACGCACCACCACTAGCACCCGTATGGGACCCCCTAATAGTAGCCGCCAGACTACTCATGAGGAAACTAGGAGAAAAACCACGCA
>WAOU01000018.1 GCA_015521095.1 Desulfurococcales archaeon
GTCTTGTTAGCATTATCTTTTATTGGCACGATTTCTACGATGTCTGCTCCCTTGACGTTCATTTTGTCAAGGACGTAGTCTAGGATCTGTATTGTCTCCTTTGGATGAAGCCCTGGACTCGAGGGACTGTTAACACCAGGAGCGTATGCTGAGTCTAAATGGTCAATGTCGAGTGTTACATAGTGGACTCGACACGTTTCTTTCAGGTCCTCTAGATCCCCGTAGATTTCTTCTATTCTAGTCCACACGTCTCTTACTCCGTGGAATCTTATTCCTAGTTCCTTTGCTCTATTTGCTAAATAGGATGGGTTAGAGTATTCTCCTATACCTATAATTACAGTCTTGATACGGTCCCTATGAGTCTGGTATAATTCGTATAGCCAGCTTCCGCTTGTTACTCCGCTCGATATTGATCTTAGATCGAAGTGTGCGTCTAGCATTACTAGTCCTACACAGTCGTATACATCGATGAGACCTTCTAGTATGGGGCCCGTTATACTATGGTCTCCTCCTAGGAAGAGTGTAAACTTGTTTTCTTCGAATAGTTTTCTTGATGCTTCTCTTATTGTTCTCTTAGTTTTCTCCCAGTCTCTTGGATATACAACTATGTCCCCGTAGTCTTTGGGCTTACATGGGAGCTGTCCCTTTGAAGGGCTATAGTCGGGGCTAGCATATATGTTGTCGCGGAGGAGTCTAGGAGCGTGTCTTGCACCTGGATCCCCGCCTGTACTCCAATCCCATGGAACCCCTGTTAGTCCTATCCTGCTACACGTCTCTTTCTCGCGGATCCTCTTATCTTGAAGATCCTGGAGCACCTTATAGTAGGGTTTGACAAATAGATCTTGCTCCTCCAAACGATTACACCAGGATAGCATTATTGTCGCAGTAGCTATTAAGACTAATAATATATCTAGAGCCACTATATACTAGCGGTGAATCCATGTGTCTTCCCTTGACTCCTATAAGTCGAAGCCCATATGGAAACTCATCGAAAAAGGATATTATGATCCTACAAGAAAACTAAGAGTACGACACATACGCGGAGAAGAACTCCACGTTAAGAGCGGTAGCTGGCAACTAGAAGGTCCTCTCAGAATGCTATTCCATGTTCTAGACCCAGAAGTTGCAAAGGATCCTGAAAACCTAATAGTATACGGTGGAACAGGAAGAGCTGCTCGTAGCTGGGAGGCTTTCGAGGCAATAGTAAATACACTTATGGAGATGAAAGAAGACGAGACACTAGTGGTACAGTCAGGTAAACCAGTTGCTGTATTCAAGACGCACAAGATGGCACCAAGGGTCGTTATATCAAACGCGGTATTGGTTCCTAAATGGGCAGACTGGGAGTACTTCAGAGAACTCGAGAAGAAAGGACTAATAATGTATGGTCAGATGACTGCTGGATGCTGGGCCTATATCGGTACACAGGGAATACTTCAGGGAACATATGAGACGTTAGCGTTTGCCGCCGAAAAACACTTCCCTGAAGGAAGCCTTGAGGGTAGACTAGTCCTAACCGCAGGACTCGGAGAGATGGGAGGAGCCCAGCCCTTAGCAGTGACCATGAATGGTGGAGTAGCTATCGTAGTTGAAATAGACAAGAGAATGATAGAGAGAAGAATACGGCACGGCTATCTAGATACATGGACGGATAGCCTTGACAAAGCACTTGATCTCGCACTCAAGTACAAGGAAAGGAGAGAACCCATAAGCATAGGACTCCTAGGCAATGCTGCGGAAATATATGAGGAAATCCTAAAACAAGGTATAGTCCCCGACATAGTCACAGATCAGACCCCAGCACATGACCCTCTAAGCTATGTGCCAGCAGGTATGAGTCTGGAGGAGGCAGAGAAGCTTCGCCAAGAGAACCCCGAGAAATATACTGAACTTTCAATGAAGAGCATGAGGAGACAAGTAGAGGCTATGGTCGGATTCCTAAAGAAGGGAAGCGTCGTATTCGAATATGGAAACAACATAAGAAAAATGGCATATGAGGCAGGATTCACTGATGCGTTCCTCTTCCCGGGATTCGTACAGGCATATATCAGGCCGATGTTCGAGGAAGGACGAGGCCCATTCAGATACACTAGCCTAACCGGTAACGAGAAAGACATATACAGGCTCGACGACGAGCTGATAGCCACATTCAAGGACAATAAGAGGCTTGTAAGATGGGTCGAAAAAGCTAGGAAGCACGTAAAGTTCCAAGGACTACCAGCAAGAGTCGTCTGGCTCGGATACGGTGAGAGAGCAAGGTTCGGGAAACTAATGAACAGCCTAGTAAGACTAGGCGAAATCGGCCCCATGTGGATAGGAAGAGACCACTTAGATGCCGGATCAGTCGCAAGCCCCTATAGAGAAACAGAAGGCATGATAGACGGTAGCGACGCGGTCGGAGACTGGCCCGTTCTAAACGCTCTATTAAACGCCGCGGCTGGAGCCACATGGGTATGCTTCCATCACGGTGGTGGAACAGGAATAGGATACAGTCTCCACGCAGGGCTAGGACTTGTACTAGACGGCAGTGAAGAGAGCGAGAAAAGAGCAGAACTAGTTCTTACAGCGGATCCTGGTATGGGTGTAGTTAGGCACGCAGACGCAGGATATAAGCATGCTAGAAAGACCGCGTGTGAGAAGGGCATATGGATGCCTATGCTGAGTTGTTAATTCCGTAATACGATTCGAACATAAAATAGGTATATTTTTATCATTCTTTAACTTAAACTTATATATATTGTACTTGCTCGATAATAGCTTTGATAACTATAAAATAATAATGGTGATAAAGAATGGTTCGTCTTCCTAAAAGAGCTATTCCACTATTCGCTCGAGACATAATGTCCACGCCTCCTCTAGTAATCCATGAGAAAACACCCCTCAGAGAAGCAGCAAAACTCATGTGCGAGAACAAGGTAGGAAGCGTCCTTATAATAGGAGAGGACGGTAAAATCCGCGGTATCCTAACCGAACGAGACATCACATGTGCGGCCAGTAGAACCAGCGATGTGTGCGAGATGCCTGTATGGGAATTCATGACTCCGGATCCAGCCGTGGTATATCCAACTACGCCTCTATCAGAAGTGATTGAAAAGATGAGTGAGCTAGGTGTAAGGCATCTGCCGGTTGTTGATAAAGATAATAAGCCGGTAGGGGTGATCTCGGTCAGGGACATACTTGCAGTGATAGAACTGCTATTTAGAGCATTTAGATAAACATCATATTATTTACCGGTAACAACAAGTGTTTTGCCACCTTCACTGTTTTCTCTGTATTATTATATTTTATTATATTTCAATTCACATCCATAGATTTAAGGTCTGCCGTTCCTTACACGGTATAGGATACGGCCAGATACAATCATTGTTTACCAATACCACCAGTATGGCCCGAACATTGCTTAGAGCCAGCAGGATCCACAGGTGTAATAGATATGTCCTGGATAATAGTAGAGATCGCATCTGGAATAAGGAAATGCGACAACTTAGAAAGAGATCTAAGAAAGCTACCGACATGGCCACCTAAGCTAAAGATGACCATCGCTGAGGCTGTATCCAAATGTATCGTGAATTTAATCGGACGAGAATATGTAGAGGAGATCTATTACGTTGATCTAAGCGGTGGAGAGCCAAGATCCGATTTTCTTGGAAGAGACATTGACCTTATAGTAAAGGTGAAACCCGATCTCAAGCCTGTCGAAAAGGATCTAAAGAAAATCCTTGAGAGTTACTTTAACACTCAACTATACTATATCATCGGAGAGGTTGCACTAACTATTCTGAAGCCTGATCTCATCGAAATACACATCATAACTTCCTATGACTCATACTATGGACGCCTTGTAAAGAGCCCGTTCTCATACGCTATCCGCGTCTGGCCTCCTGATTAGAGCTAATCTCCCACACTTTTATGAGCGACCTGCTTCGATTTGCAACCATTTGATAATATGGATAGCAGTCTGGTCCTGTGACAAGATGTATTTCTATTATATTAGGGATTCCTAGAAGTTTATAGAAGTCTTCGTCAAATATCTCCTGAAGTATAAAGTAGACATTCTCTTCAATGCGTTTTTCTATTGATCTCTCGTTGATTATGTCTTTACAGTTTTCATCCAATACGATTATAATGTCGAGGTCTTTTCCTCCGTGCCCACTATAATAGCTGTGTTGTCCGCCTGTCAAGTCGGCTAGATATATCTCCTTTATACAGTCCCTGTAGCAGGATGCTTCTGGATCGATCAGACATGACACTATTTGATCAGCAATGTAGCGTTTAAGATATTGCCACGTATGACTCGTATATTTTTCCTGTCTTAGGGTCTTCAGGATCCTTTCGATCCCTCCCGGATAGCGCTGAACAAGTTTCGGCAATTCTCTACTTAGACGCGTGTAAACGCACCCTGCAATTTTTTCTTCGCACAACTGGATATCCCAATATTAGTGTTATTATAAAGAATTGAAAAATTTAGATCGATTAAACTAATTTTTTCTTTAAGAAACAATAGATTTGCGATTACTGATAACCGGGAGAAGGCTGAGTTTGCCCTCTAACAATTGCACATGAAGCTGTGTTGATTAGGAGCTTTAATGAGTCCATGAAGCTTAGTATAAAACCTCTCATAGCTGGATTCTTAATTAAACTTATTTTCTCTTTAACGTTTTCAATCTCTTCTTTTGCTAAGCCTAGTCTCTTTATACTGTTATTGGATAGTCCTCCCATGACAGATAATATTATTGCTCGGAGGGCTTCTCTCAGGTGTGTTTTCTCTTCTTCGTCTTCTATTGTGTTGATGAACGAGAGTAGATGTCTGAATTGAATCGCTATTGTTTTAAGTATTCCTACTGCTGATGGATCCATTGGTGTTTCTTGGCATGCTATTATTCCTCTTTTTGACATTACATGGGTTATCTCATTTATTCGCTCGTGTATTGTTTTGAATATGTTTTCTAGTTCTTCTTCGTTCTCCACTGCATCTATTGCTTCCAGCATGAATCTTCTTATGTCTTTAATTATGGTGGCGGAGTCGGAATTGCTTCTGTTGATCATTATCTCTATGTGATCGGGATATACTGTGTAGTTTGCTACGTAGTCTGACTCGTCTAGTTCTCCTAGACTTTCTTCTACTAAGCTCATAGTTGAACGAGATGGGTATAGATAGACCCAGTCTATGCCTTTAGAGAATGCGCATTCAACAATCTCGGATAATCTCATATTTTTCATATTCGAACCATATTTCACAATTATCGATTTGAGTCTTCTCTCGGTATCTTCCGTGCTAGGGAGTATTTTGAGATGTGCTCCCTCATCTACTACTATGACCTCATCTCCTGCTATGAGGCCGAGTTTCTTTACCCAGTTTTTGGGAAGCGTAATTATAAGGCTAGAACCTCCTAGCCGCTGAACGCGGCGTTTAGTTACTTGGACGCTCAAGTCCTACACCACTGTTCTATTTAAGCTTGAGTCCATATAAATAGTTAACGGCGTTAAATATCTGTCTTCGAAATAACAACAAAACAATGCAAACATTAAGAAATTAGTTTTTACATGAAACCAATTTTTAAAAATAAAAGAGAATCAGATCTAATCCCAGCTAATCAACCCGCAGAATGCAATTCACTTACATCAACATCAAGTGCAAGAGGCTTCGAGAGATCCCTTATACTGACAATACCTATGAGAGTACCAGACTCATCCACGATCGGTAGGTGTCTAAACCCGAAATTCAACATTATCTCCAGCGCCTGCTTAACCGGTGTCTCCTCTTTGATAGTGAACGGATTCTTCGTCATTACCTCTTTCAGTGTCACAGAATTCATATCAAGTCCTTTAGCACATACCTTTATCAATAGATCCCTCTCCGTAAAGATACCAATAGGCTTCATTGAATCATCTACAATAACTACGGCACCTATATTATGCTCCGCCATTAATTGTACGGCTTTAGCAACTGTATCTTCTTCTTTCAAGACTATAGGCGAGTGAGAGGCGACTGTAATTACTGGAGGACCCATATCTTCCCTTGCCATGATGACCACCTCTAAACCATTCTCTATAACTCAGTCTTTTCATTTAAACTAATGAAACCCACATGATAATAAAATGATACGTTATACTTCTCTCATACGTGGTTTCCTTATGCTTATTTATGAGGATATTTCTTTTCCAGGATCTTCAGCTCTGTAGACGAGAAAAGAATAGAGAGGATTATTTCAGGGATTTGCAGAGTCTCTTGACGGTTTCCGTTATATTCGGATTTAGTGGTAGGGCCCTACTGTGCCTTACATCTACATCGACGATAAATACAGTGTCTATTTCCTCTAGGCCCTTTTCTTTTTCTTGTATTACTCCTACGTCTGGCTCGACAGGAATAGTGTTCATGTAGGCTAGTTTACCGTGGTTTCCCACGTCTTCAACTATGCCTCCAACTAGTAGTATTGGTATTCCTATTTCCTTGCTTCTAACTGCTAGGAATGTCTCGACCATTGATTTATCCATAGTCATTATATGTCCTAGGTCACGGGTCATCTTGAAGTATGCAGACGGATACGGTAGCATGAAGCCGATCACTATGTTGACCTCCTCTTTCTGCATGAATCTGAACACTTCTGGGTAGGCAAGGTCTTCGTCTATGAATACCCCTATTTTAGCATCTTTACTTGACACATAGAATATTCCCGGATCCTTGCCCCTGTTTATACCGTATTTTATCTCTTCCGGCGTCAGACTCATCTTCCTATACTTTGAAACTATACTGCCATATTCGTCTATTAAAACACTCGTAATGTAGAGCCTAGGCCCTGCCCTTTCAATCATAGGTCCTACTAGTATGCTAACATTTAATTTTACGGCCCACTCGATAGGATTCACTAGTATACTATTTCCTGGAAGCCTACGCCCTATTCTCTCTGCATAATTCGACATGGCATGTTTAAGACGGTTAGGAGTATAGTAGTTGATTACTGGTCCTGTAAAAGGATAGGGAGGGAGAACAACAAGGTCTACCTTGTAGTCGTCGACGAGAGACGCCACGAGGCTCTTAAGCTTCCTGGTATTCGCCCTTTTCGAGCCTAACTTGATCCTCGCATGTATAACCCCGATTCTCAAAGAGGATGTTCTGCTCATATTCTTCGACCCTCCCTACTCGTCACGACTATGGTCGCCATAGAGATGCATTCGTGGAACGAGCCACTAGGTGGTTTAGACTGTCTTAGCTCGTCTGGGATTTTGCTAATTGCTGAAGCCAATGGCCCTATTTCATTGTATACTTCTTCGAGTACTTTAACTCTAGTTGTTTTCCCAGTCTCGATCTCATTCATTCTCTGTTCTAGCTGGCGAGTCCTCTCCTCTGAAACCAGATGCGGTATGTTTCTTATTACTTCGACCGCTTTATCACCTAGTGGTTTAAAGTCGTCTTTATACTCTACTATGCTCTTTGTAAGATAGTTATACACGTGTTCACCTCTGATCGTAGATATGAGATAGTCTCCTTTCGCACCAGGTGGCCTAGTAATATAACGTCTTCTAAGCAGTGTCTCTATTATCTTAGCATACGTGCTTGGCCTACCGATGCCTCGCTTCTTCATTTCCTCTATTACGTCTCCTTGGGTATATAGTGGTACAAGGGGTACCTTGTATACCTCTATCTTAGACCAGAACGATCCCACTGGTAGTTCTTCGGAGAGCCTAGTGTAGGGCCATATGAGTAGGAAGCCCATTTCGTACTCAGATCTAGCGGCTAGGATAACTCTCTCGGCTTCAAACCACGCATCATATGGTGGGAAGCTTACTTTGTACTTTACTCGTCTAACCTTAGCTTCCCTCATCTGACTCGCTATGAATCTCCTGAATATTAGATCGTAAAGTCTTAGATGTCTCTGTGTGATCTGGCCGGGGAACTCAAGTACTCCTTCGTCTACAAGGTTTCTTAGTCTATCCGCGTCGATCGGCCGTGTAGGCCTGATTGCTTCGTGGGCTCCTCCCTCACCCCACTGCCTAGGCTTGAATAGTTCTCTATATGATTCTCCGAAGCGCTCGCTTAGCCATTCCCTTGCAACCTGTATTCCTTTGTCACTTACCCGTGTGCTATCGGTCCTATGGTATGTTATGAGACCCCATTCGAAGAGGTTTTGAGCTAGTCTCATTGTTTCCGGTGCGCTCATTCTTAGTATCCTGCTTGCATCGAATAGAAGAGCATCTGTAGTGTACGGTGGAGGCGGATAGAGGTTATCCTCTCTCTCCTCTAGTAGCTCTATAGAGACTTCATGCTCGACGAGTTTCTTTCCTTTGAGGGCTCTCTGTAGTTCTATTACCTCTCCCTTTAACTCGTCTATTCTTGTGCTGAGATACGCTCCGTCTATGTGGATCCTAATGGCTAGAACCTTTTTCTTTGATTCGTGTGTTCTCTGTACTATCCATCCCAGAACAGGGGTCTGTACTCTTCCCGCGCTTAGGTTATAGTAGAATCTCATTGATGAGCATCTCTCTAGCTCATGGGATATGAACATTTGTTTCTTTCCTGGAACAGCATAGAAGTCTTTCAGCATCTGACAATAGTGTCTGGGCCAGAAGTGGCACCAGAGTAGAGGCGAGAGCGAGAAGCCTATCCATCTATCTTCAACTCTTCGCACTATCTGTGCATCTATTAGATTCTGGTCGAATTCTCTAGTGTTCTTTAATGCCTCTAGTATAGCTCTTTTAGTAACCTCGTGGAACTCGAGTCTTTCTATCCTTCTACTATATGGTCTCAAGAGAACCGATACGTCCCATCCTATCTTCTCTCCCTCAACATCGGGATCAGTCCCGATCAATACTGTATCTACTTCCCATGCTATTCTGCGGAGATCACTCACTATTTGTCTAGAATCTCTTATCCTTGTACTGCCACATACAGGGCATTTGTCTACGTCCGCGGTGAATTGGTGTCCGCAGTTTAGGCATCTCTTAATACTCGTGTAGACGGGAATGAATTCTTTATCATTCCTATTTTCCTCGATGATGACACCGAATATATCCTCCTCCATGGGTTTACCTAGTACTCTGTAGTCGCCTTTGTCCGCGTATGGGGAAAGATCGTATACGTGGCCGCCGCTGGCAGCTATGCTTAGAATGTAGTCTCCGACTGCTACCTCGTATACCCTTAAACCTCCTGGTAGGAGTCGTATGCTTGGTTGTCCAAAGAAACCGGCTATGGTTCTAGCCTTGTTCGGTGATTCTACTACGAGTAGGGCGGTCTTGACGAGATCCTTTAGTTTTATTGCTCCCCTCTTTAGCTCCTTTACTTTTCTCCTGTCCTCATCTATCTCTCTCAGTACTTGGTCGAGGTCGAGCTCCTCGAGGCGTTGCCATTTTGCTTCGACGAACCATTGTGTACGCCTTATGAGTCCATTTAGCACTTGTTCATAGTCGACGACTACTATGCTAAGTCCTCTTGTTATTCCTCCCGCGTAGAGCCTGCTTGTTCTGCCACTTGCTTGTATGTAAGTTGGTGCATCAGCTATGAGGACATATCTTTTGCCGTCTTCTTTGATTACAGCTACGTCTGTTCTACTCTCTAGGAATTCCCATACATCGTCTTCCTCCATCGCTTGTCTTAGGAAATTATATGCCTCTGCCACGAGGCGTGTAGGACTTCCTGATTCGTCGACATCTCCACTCATTACACGTTCTGCGATCATGTGGAGAGCCGCAGGGCTAAGTCTCCGCATGAGATCCCTTAGCCTTGCCATGTATACTCTTGCTGTGTTAGCTATATCCTCCATTGGGGCTTCTACTAGAAGAGATAGTAGTCTTATCATCCTGGCTGGGTGAGGGTCTCCTATATCGGCAGAAAATTTATGTCTTGGAACACCTGCGAAAACAGCGTACCTTACTACCTCGGGTAAATCGAGTCCTCTTACTAGTACCCCATAGTAGTTAGCGACGCCAACTAATACGTCTAGTTCTCCGCTGGCGTACCCGTCTATTATCTTCGTAGGCTTCTTACTATGGAATGCCTCTGCCTTAATGCCTTCGTTACGGAGTCTCTCCGCGATTGTCTCCGCTCCCTCGATACCCTGATCTATGGGTACATATACGAGGCCTCCTTTCCCTAGTCTTTTTACGAGTTCAACTACGCGATCTATGATACCATTTTCTGGATAAGTATAGGTATCATATACTCTTCTTAGTCCTAGATCGCTTCTTCCCCCGGCCTCGAAGCCTAGGAGGCTCCTGAATAACTTTACTCGTGCCCCTCTAGGCCTTCCCGTCGCGGTACTAACTATTAGGCTTGCAACATTCTTTTTGACATTATTTATGTACTCCTGTAACTTCGATATTCTCGCCTCGATACGTGCAAGCTCCTTTCTCACGTTCTCTGCTTGGTCTCTACGGCGCTCCTGAAGCCTAACAAGTCTATTATAGAGCGTGGCTCTTCGCACCTGGAGCCTGAGAAGTTCTGCTCCCTTCTCCAGATCCTCCTCGGTGAAGCCCACGATTTTTAGGACTGTATCTACGCTTTTAGCACTCTTCAGCACGGCGTCAACGTCGTCTACGAATACGAGTCTATATCTTGTCTTAGAGACGAGATCAACGTTCTTCCTTGCAAAAGCGGCTGTAGTGACTAGAACTCCGAACTCGCCTTTTTCCAGTTTCTCCATGGCTTCTTGACGTTTTTTCCTGCCCATTTTGCTATGTATGATAAGTATCCCTGGATCGCATCCTACCTTCTCAATGACCGAGAGAGCCTTTCTTTCAACTTGTTGTACGAGGGGAGTCGTGGGGAGAATAATATAGGCTTTTTCGCCGCTGCACGCGTAGTATATACTTGCTACTACTCCAAAAGTCGTCTTTCCGACTCCTGTAGGTGCCACTATAGAAAAACTATCCCTCCTCGCTAATCTCCTCGCCCACGTCCGTTGTGCTCCCCAGGGAGGACTCTCAATAGCTTTCTCGAAAAACCTTATGAGTCTTAAACTCTCCTCTTCTAGCGAGGCTAATTCTTTATAGTTGTTTATAGATCCAGCATCCTTCAATAACTCGTTTATGGAGAGGATATCATATTCTTCACGAGAATTCCTCGATAATAGCTCGTCACTAATACATTGAGGACATGGGAGACCACGTATTAGTCTAGCCTCTGTATTAGACCCGCCACAATTAGGGCACGAGTGCCGGTAAATTCCCCGTCCTCGAGAGAATCTTTGCATAGGCAATGGCACCATCCGGCTTACCGACCTGGTGTATCCAGATAAGGTTGATTATGAATATTACAATATAATAAAAATTATGTCGTTGAATTGTACTTATTCATATATCTGAATTTTTCGTCAGAAGTCGTATCCAATCCACGGCATAACTATATAACTATTCGACAACCATAGTAATAAATGACGAGGTGAGAAATATGATAACAAACACTCTACGCGGGAAAACCACCAAGAGAGAATTAAGAAAAGAAAAGACACTGACAATAATAGTCACTAAAGAAGACAAAGAGCTCCTTGACTGGCACATAGCAGAGATAACTGGACTCGGATGTTAAATAGAACCCTATTCTATCAATCATCTATAATATTCTTAATTATGTACCTAGGCGATTGAACCTAGGAAAGCAGATATTCTTCTGGCGGAACATAGAATCTTATCTTATTCTTATGATAGTCCCTTATAATAGTACGTGCAGCCTGCTCAATCAACGGTTCCTTATCGAGCTTATAGAACCATCCCCTTTTCCTAGCTAGTTCTTCAAGAATCATAAGCGGGTCTCTCGTCTCTATTCCATAAGCATCATGTATAGCTCTAGGATTATACTTTAGGATCCTTTCTATTAGGGCCATTGCAGGTCTAACAGGATCTACTAGCTCGTCCGGGCTCCTTCCTCTTATAATTGACTCGGGCCATCCACCCTCTATAGGTATAACGCCGGGAGTATCAATCATATAGAAGCCGGGTTCTATCTTCAATAACTGTATGCTTTTCGTATAGCCAGGACTGCCAGGTATTGGGCTAGTGGAGGCTCCTTTTCTCCCTCGAAGTGCGTTGATTATGCTTGATTTACCTGTCTTCGGATAGCCGACAACTGCTACTGAGAACGGTTTTATTGGAGCCACAGACTTAATGAATCCTCTAAGAACCCTTGTTCCAAGCCTTTTAGTTGCACTAACATACATAACCTCGAATCCTTGCCCTTCAATTATACGCTTCCATTTCTCTGCGACCATCCTTGGAACTAGGTCTGACTTGTTTAATACTATGATCAACTCTTTATCCAATGCATTTACCATGCTCTCGACTCTTCGACTCCGCGTATGTATTGGATCCCTTATATCAACTACTTCTACTACGACATCCGCGTTCTTAATAGTCCGTGCCAGCAGTCTCCAGCTTGCAAGCTCCATTGCCATTACACCTTTCATATCTAGGGTCTCTTACTTCGTCTCCCTCAAGAACTGCTATATTGTGGAAGTTATATCTAATTCTGTCTTGACTATGTGAAGGAAATCGTGCGCCCGGGGAAAAACAACTGTTTTGAATTGTAAACTCCAAACAATGTATTGTGTGGATTATGCTTCTTCGACGATAATTATGTTGACAGGACAGCTGTCTGCTGCTTCCTGGACACAGTCCTTTAGGTCGTCTGGTACTTCTCCCTCAGCATTGTTGTCTGGGCTTACTCTGAACTGTGGAACTATTTCGCTCTTTCCGTCGTCGTCGTTTATCTGGAAGACTTCTCCACAGATCGATACACATACCATGTCTGAGATACAGGAGTCTCTTGGCTCTATCTTTACTTTTACCGGCATGGTTCCTCGCCTCTCTAGTTAATTCATGATATGACTACGTGAATCCGGTATTTAATGTTTAGATATTGATAGAATATTGGTATAGGCAGTGATGATTTTAAACCCTTATAGGAAGATTCTATGGGACCAGATACTATGACACCAAATAGCATTCAATAGGCTAAATATTATTCCTCGAACATACATTGTAAAACAAGGGGATGAACTTGCCCAGATTCTATGAAGAAATAGTCAATGGCTTCCTCTTCCAAGAGTACGATGCTCCCGAAATAGATACATTGATCCTTGGTCTTCCAGATGTCGGCCTCGTCGGCGCTATTACCGCTATACATCTAATCAAGGAACTAAACATGAAGGATATAGTAGGAATAGATAACTATACAGCCCTTCCTCCAGTAGCAGTTATCATGGAGGGCAAACCAAAGCTTCCCATCAGAATATATGCTAAAGATAACCTGGGCGTCCTAGTAACAGACGTACCATTAGCACCCTCAAGCATACCACTATTCTCCGAGGCACTCGTTAGATATGCCAAGAGTAGAGGTGTAAAGACTCTCATAAGCGTTACCGGTCTAGGTAACCCGGGAAGAATAGAGATAGAGAAACCAAACCTTTATTTAATCGGCTCCAATCAAGATAACGTTAAGCAATTTTCAGAAAAGCTCAATCCTAAAGATATAAACCAGGGGATCCTAGTAGGCCCCTACGCGATAATACTTAAGGAAAGTATCCGCTTAAATCTGAATAATATTGTGCTAATGGTGGACTCCTTCATCGATATACCCGATCCGGGGGCAGCAGCCGTCGCAATAGAATCCCTGAACAAGATACTAGATCTGGACATAGATGTCACTAAACTATTAGAAGAAGAAGACAAGATAAAGCTAAGGCTAAAGGAGCTAATGAAGGAAACAAAGAATGTGATGGCAAGAATGGGTAAAACATACGAGTATCGGCCTACGCTGATCTATACCTAGCTTGATTAGTGGCCAGGACGGTGAGACGATGTCTGCGCGGGGAGATCCCTTCGAAGAAATGCTACGCAGGATATACAGAGAGTTTCGGAACATAATAGATCAAATAGAGCGAGTCTATGACGAGGAAGCTCTAGAGGATGTGTTCTATGAAAGAACAAGACAATATAGTAGGGGATCTATAGAGCCCCTCATTAGTATATTTGATATGGGTGATTCCATAAGAATCATAATTGATCTTCCAGGAGCTAAAGAATCGACTATTGATGTCCGAGTCTATGAGGACTATATACATGTAACAGCAAGTCTCGATGAGAGAATGGTTAAGGACGCGTTTCCAGAGCTTAGCTGGGCCCATAGAATACGCAGGTTCGAGGGTAGATACAGGTTACCGGCTAGGATAGATGTTAGAAGGATAACGATGGAGAAAAAAGGATCACGTATAATACTGACTGCTCCGAAGATCTAATGCTATTCTTCTTGTTTATCCTCGGATCCGACAGATTCTGCCAGTAACTCTGCTATGTCTTTAACTTCGAAGCCGAAGTCCTCTGCTTCGCCCCTGAACATCGTGTTACAGTATGGACATGCAACAGCTACTATTCTTGGCTTACCGTTTCCTTCCTGCTTCAGCGTATCCGCTGCTTCAGCTGCTCTTATACGGGAGATTCTTTCTCCTCTCTTTATCTCGTAGAACATTTGTCCACCTCCGCCGCCACAGCAGAAGCTTCTGTCACGGTTTCTCGGCATCTCGCGGATTCTTAGTCCTGGTATGGATCTTAGCACGAGTCTGGGCTCCTCGTAGTGATTGTTCCATCTTCCAAGATAGCAGGGGTCGTGGAATGTCACAGCGTAGGATAACTGTTTTGATGGCTTGATCTTTCCTTCTTTTACTAGTCTTGCCAGTACGATCGAGTGATGTTCTACTTCGAGGTTCTCGAGGAGCTCCGCGTATTGTTTTGCTTCTTCATCGTTTCTGATATAGTCTAGGTACTTCTTGTATTCGTTCTTGAATACATGGTAGCCGTGTGGACAGTGTACTAGAAGTTTCTTGAACCTGTATTGGCTCAGGATTTCTAGGTTCATCTTTATCATTTCGACGAATAGGGTTTCTTCTCCCATTCTCCTTGCTGGCTCTCCACAGCATCCTTCTTCGAGGAGGACGCCTACCTTGTATCCTGCTTGTTTCAGTAACTTTATTACGTTCTCTGCTATTGGCCGTAGCCGTTGGTCGTAGCTGGCCACACATCCTATCCAGTAGATGTAGTCGTATTCTATCTCTGGGTCCGCTACTACGTCATCGCCATACTTCTCTGCGAGGCTCTGTACCCATTCTTCTCTTTCTGCCGGGTTGTATCCGAACGGGTTGCCTGTCTGTTGCATACTGTATAGTACGTTTAGCGCGTCCTCCGGTACGCTTTCGCTGGCCGAACTCATCATTCCACGTCTGATATCGAGAATCGTATCTACATGGTGTATTAGTACCGGGCACTCAGTCACACATGCACCACATGTTACACAGCTCCATATAGCTTCGGGGTCGAGCTGAAGACGCTTAACCTCTTCCGGCGTCTCTTCGTCTCCTTCTTCTCTCCATACCCTGCTGTCCCAGGCACCGCTATACATGAGATCTCTCATTCCAACGATTACATCTCGAGGTCTTAGAATCTTGCCGGAGTTAGCAGCTGGACAAGCGTTTACACATCTCATACAGCTTGTACATGCGTCATAGTCCATTCTCTGTTTCCAGGTAGTGTCTTTGAGGCGTACGATTCCAATTGGTTCCTCTTTTTCTATTCGTTCATCTATGTCTAGTACTGGTTTGATTGCCTCTGCAGGAGGCTCTGGCCTGGCGAGTGTGACGTTTAGTGTTGAGGCGGCTATATGCCATAGGTTTGTGAATGGTATTAGTGCTAGTGTTAGTTGTGCTATTATTAGGTGGAAGAGCCATAGGACTCTATAATATGACTCTATCTGGTCCGGGCTGAGGCCTTGTGCCCAGCTATATATGAGGTATCCTATTGGATCGAAGCTCGCTGACTCAATTGTGTGGCGTGTGCTCTCTGGATACGCAGCAACTAGTCCGTCAAGGAAGAATCCTGTCACTACTATGGTTATGAATAGTATGTGTACAACGTAGTATACCGGGTCCTGTGGTAAGTTTGGTGTTAGCTTGAGTGCTCTTCGTATAACTGCTATTATGCTGCCAACTATTACCATTATACCAGCAATATTGCTCAATAACTTATAGACTATCCAGACGTTACCTGTTAATATTGTTATGAAGTGATCGTCTATTGCTCTAAGCGTTGTAGCAATTAACAGCCATAGCATTCCCCCAAATATAAGTAGGTGCATTAGACCTGGGAATCTGTCTCTTACTACCTTCCATTGGAAGAGCGCGTATTTAACTAGGTTCTTTAATCTGAGAGATAATGGTCCGTACTGTATTTTTTGGCCTCCATATGTCCATCTCTTGTAGGCTTCATAAAGGCTGTAGAGCAGGACGATTACTGTAATAGTCGATATTATATATACTATCGGTTCTAGATCTTCTACCATTATAAAGTGGTCAATATGAGGCACCACGCTAGGCTCCGCCACCAGTAATCCCTCCACGAAACCTACTAGACTATGAAGGCTGGTACTATTCCACTGCCAAATAATTAGGCCAGTAACGTATTATGTTATTCAAATATAATTGTTAGATATATCATCGCCCTTCTACGATTTAAATAGTACAGCGTTAACACGACATAGTATTACCAATACTACATCAGATAGGGTGCATGACATGATCCGTTTTCTCCTTAAATCCGCCCTAGAACCCTTTAGATACTTGGATCCCGGGGCAACAACCTATGCCGAAAAAGAAGAAGAGCCTAGACGAGTTCATAATGAGCATTAATAACAAGATAAACGGAGCTACGAAAGACAATAATACAAAACCTAACTATAGTAATAAGCAAGTAAAAACAAGCCCCAGTCTAGCACATAATTCGCCCACTAGAATCACACGAAGAAAAATAAGCCGATCAATTACCGACTATCTATTCGCTTCATCACATGATAGGCAAAGATCAACACCTAGTAGGAAGAAGAAAAAGAGAAAAGTAACAAAACAAGAGAACAAGACGAGAGAAACATCTACGTCGCCTAAATCACTGGTACAGCCTTCCATAAACGCCCATGTCCAACATATAGAGTCCCCCACTGAGGAGGCAAGACACAAACAGGACCTAGTAGAAAGAACAATTACCCCTCTAAAGCTTGTAAGCGACACTCAAGAAATCAAACAAGTGGTTTGGAATCTCGGCGAAATAGACGATATCGTAGAATCAGTTACAGGATATATCATAGACGTCAAATATGACGGCGATGCAAAGAAAGCCGTCGTGTACTTCTTTGACCCAAAAGACAACAAGCTCTATAGATGGTTCGATAGAAGCGGGCATATGCCCTACTTCCTAGCACTTGCAGAACCCGAAGAATTATCCTCCCGGGAGATCGGTGTTAATAGACACGAGTCCTTCATGTCATATAGTAAGGTCGAAAAATTCAATCCTCTAACCAGAAAGAGGATTAAGCTTACCAAGATAAACGTCACGGATCCCTTAGCCGTGAGGGATCTTAGACAGAGGCTCTCGGGAAAGGGAATACCTTATTACGAAGCAGATATCAAGTATCATCATAACTATATCTATGATAAGCATATCATTCCCGGCCTATTGCATAAGGCTAGGAAAGACGTGTCCCTATTAGATTATAGAGTAGAAGAAGAAGCCATCGAGAACGTCAAGAGAGTCTTCAAAGACGAACCAGAGGATATCCAGGAACGAGCCCTAAAATGGATACCTATATTCGAGCAGCCTCCACCCGAAATGAAGAGAATAGCTATCGACATAGAGGTATACACTCCATACGAAGCAGAGCTCCCGGACCCAGAGAAAGCCCTATACCCCATTGTGAGCATAGCCCTCGTAGACGATTCCGGCAATAAACGCGTGCTAGTCTTAGACAGGGCAGACTATGATGAGCCCCTAGATCCAGAGAAAATCCCTGAAAATACTATCGTGGAGGTCTACGACAGCGAGCTCGAAATGCTTCTAGACGCCCTAAGTATAATCTCAGAATACCCAGTCATCATTACATTTAATGGAGACAACTTCGACATACCTTACTTATATAACAGACTAATCGTCCTAGGTGTGAATCCCCGCTATCTACCGTTCGAGTTCCACCAGGACAGCGCTAGCTTCAGAAACATGCTACATGTAGACCTATACAAGTTCTTTGACATACGTGCACTACAAGTCTACGCCTTCGGTAACGCTTATAGGGAGAAAAACCTTGACGCCATCGCTGAAGCATTACTGGGCAAAAAGAAAGTAGCACTAGACAAGCCAGTGCCAGAACTCGATATAAACACACTGATTAACTATAACCTGACCGACGCAGAGCTGACAATGGAGCTAACCACGTTTGCGGATAACCTCGTATGGAACCTCATAATCCTCCTAATGCGAATAAGCAAGCTAGGACTCGAAGACGTAACAAGAACCCAAGTCTCCGGATGGATAAGAAGCCTAATGCACTGGGAACATAGAAAGAGAAACTATCTAATCCCTTCAAAGGAAGAAATAAACCGGTACAGTGGCCAGGCTAAGAGCACCGCTATAATCAAAGATAAAAAGTACAAGGGAGCAATAGTCCTAAAACCGCCACAGGGCGTGTTCTTCAACATTCTCGTTCTCGACTTCGCAAGCCTATATCCTACCATAATAAAGAACTGGAACCTCTCCTATGAGACAGTAAACAACCCATATTGTGAAGGCAAGAAAATAAAGGTACCAGAGGTCGGCCACGAAGTTTGCATGAGCGTAAAAGGAATCACAAGCGAGCTCGTAGGACTTCTAAGAGACTTCCGAGTAAAGATCTACAAGAAACGAGCTAAGGACAAAAAGCTAGACAAGATCCTAAGACTATGGTACAATACCGTACAGTCTGCAATGAAGGTGTATATCAATGCAAGCTACGGTGTCTTCGGCAACGAAACCTTCAACTATTATAGCCTAGCCGTAGCTGAAAGCGTCACCGCGATCGGTAGAACCGTTCTAAAGGACACACTTAAAAAAGCTAAAGAGCTCGACCTAATGATTATCTACGGCGATACGGACAGCGTATTCATGTGGGATCCCCCAAGAGAGAAGCTCGACGATATCATAAACTATGTAAAAAAGGAATATGGCCTCGACCTGGAAATCGATAAAGAATTCAAAATAGGATTATTCAGCGGACTCAAAAAGAACTATATAGGTGTAGGCCAAGACGGCTCCGTTGTTATCAAGGGGATGGTCGGCAAAAAGAGTAACACGCCAGAGTTCTTGAAGAAAGAGTTCCAGCAGGCAACAAGTCTCTTAGCCAGGATAAACGAGCCAGAAGACGTATTCGATACTATAACAAAGCTACGCGACCACATCCACGAGATATACTATAAACTGAGGAAGAAAGAATACACGCTCGACGAGCTAGCCATTAAAATCATGTTATCCAAAGACCCGAAAGAGTACAAGAAGAACACGCCTCAACACGTGAAAGCCGCCCTCCTACTCAGGAAATATGGTATACGAGTAACAAAGGGAACAATAATCACATTCGTCAAGACCCGTGACAAACTAGGTGTTAGGCCCGTAAAGCTGGCTCGATTATCAGAGGTTGATACAACTAAGTACCAGGAGTATGTGCGCACAGTTTTCGAACAAATGATCCAGGCGCTAGGAGTCAACTGGGAGAGCCTAGGAGGACAGTCCAGTCTTCTTGCACATTTTAGCTGAAACCCTCCCTGTGCACCGTATTTTCTGAGACAACTACATTATCCTCTACACTAGTCTTATTTATAATGGCGATGATGACCGACTTCGGAACAGATTTCATTATTGAAATGAAGAACCGTGTGAGGACTGAGCCATGCATCCTGTAGTCTATTGAGGCTTGTTAGAGAAAATGCTGGTTTTCTATTATTGGGAGTAATTCTTAAGTATCCATGAGTATGGTGGGCCCGCGGGGATTTGAACCCCGGACCACGGGGTCCCGAGTCGGGCGCCGCCCCTTGTCTGGGCTCGGCGTACCCCGCATCCTAGCCAGGCTAGACGACGGGCCCTTTTCCTGGATGTGTTGCTCCAGAGATGTAATGTTATGGTGTTGATATTTAAAGCTCTGCTGGTTCTAGAGAGATATGGGTGTTCGACCCTTGTCGAACAATGGTTCGATCGAAGACTATGCAGTGTCAATAATAGCACGGAGAATAGCAGGAGACATAGTATTAAGCGATGATCCAGGCCAAAGCCTTAAGAAATGGAGAGACTATTTCGAGGCAAGCCAGCAAGCAGTAGCAAGAGTAATGGGAGTCAGCCCCAGCGTCGTAAGCGATTATGAAAAGGGCCGGCGCCAACCCGGTTCTAAATTCATCCAGAGATTCGTCACAGCATTATTATCAATTGATAGGGCTCGGGGATGGCCAAAGCTTACCCAGCTAACGAGAACCCTGGGTGTGCCGCCGGGAGTAATAATTGACATGAGGGACTTCGATGAGCCACTCAGCATAGCCGAGATCTCCGAGATAGTCGAAGGAATCCTCCTAGCACCCACCTATCCGTCAGAAAAAAAGATCTATGGATACACTATCATAGACAGTATACGTGCAATAGCATCTCTAAGCGGAACACAGTTCTATACACTCCTTGGAGGAACCCCGGAACGAGCCGTCATATTCACAGGGGTACAAGCAGGTAGAAGCCCCATGGTCGCAGTGAGAGTCTCGCCAGTAAAACCATCCCTAGTAATAATACATGGTCCTCGCCGACACGTCGATCCACTAGCAGTTAAACTAGCAGAGCTCGACGGAGTACCACTTATCCTGAGCCTTGCAAAAAGCGTCCAAGACCTAGTAGCAAAGCTTAGGACGAGAAGTATAAGAAATATTGATCTAGCAGCCGCTGGACTACCAGGGCTCTAATCTTTATCCCTCGGTAAGTTTTAAGATAGCAGCCGCTATATCCCCGCCAACTTCCTCGAGAGCTTTCCTGGCTTCTTCTAACGAGACGTTTGCCTGCTCAGCAACAAGCTTAACGTCTTCCTCACTAATCTCGGGTGCTTCCTCTTTAACCTCTTCCTTTACTTCAACCGGCTCCCCTACAACATAGATCATTGGCGGCTGGCCACGAGCCCTAAGAAGCATTGTCTGCGGATTCTCTACCACTAGTTTTCTACCGTCTGACAGCTCAAAGACTACTCTTTCTACGTCTAGGTCTTCCATCTTTATTCCTAGCTGTTTCATTGCTCTTCTAAGGTCTCTAGGATTCATTCCAAACATGTCCAGACACCCCATATACGCCGATATAACTATGTCTCATGCATGTCCTAAAATAATTCTATAATAACGATGTGGATATAACCCTTATCTAGATTTTATAGATGGGGACATATCCAGGCATAATAGGTGGCTACATACACCCAGAGTATAGGCACACTAACACATCAAGACAATAAACCGGTGAAACAAGATGCCAAGAGAAAACGGAAAAGTCACAATAGAAATATTGGGAAGCGGCAGAGAAGTAGGAAGAGCAGCCATATCTATAAATCATAATGGTAGGAAACTACTCCTCGATTACGGAGTAAACTTCGACGAAAACGATAATCCAATATTCCCAGGACATATACGTCCTAGAGACATAGAGGCTCTAGTACTAACTCATAGCCACCTAGACCACATAGGCGCAGCTCCATCGCTATACGTATCAATATTCCCTAGACTAATAGCAACCCCCGTTACACTCGACGTGTCAAAACTCCTGCTGTACGATATGATAAAGCTAAACGGGCCCTTCCTACCATATGACAATGCAACTGTCGATGATATGCTCGGACACGCAGAGTCCCATGGCTATGGTGAAACAATCACCGCCGGAGATTTCGAAGTAACCCTACTATACAATGGCCACATACCTGGAAGCGCCGCGACCTATGTTAACATAGATTCACACACTATACTCTACACAAGTGACTTCAACACCGTTACAACCAAGCTAATGGAACCAGCAAGGCTCGAAGGATACAAGGTAAATACCTTAATCATCGAGAGCACCTATGGCTCCAGCAACCATCCACCACGAGAAGAAACCGAGAAACTCTTCTATGACAGCGTAGAGGAAGTAGTCAAGAAAGGAGGCACAGTCCTGGTACCATCTTTCAGCGTTTCCAGAGGACAAGAGATAATGAGTATCCTTGCAGAAAGAGGATTCAGCTATCCAGTATGGATTGATGGTATGATAAGACAAATAACAGAGATATATCTGGCACATGGAGAATACCTGAGAGATCCCTCAACACTCTCAAAGGCAGCAAACCAGTTCAGAATGGTAAAAGGATGGCAAGACAGGCGGAGAGCCTATAAGAAACCAGGAGTGATTATAGCTAGCGCAGGCATGCTAAAAGGAGGACCAAGCCTCTACTACCTGAAGAAACTGGCAGGAGATCCCAAGAACGCCATCTTCCTAGTGAGCTATCAGGCCGA
>WAOU01000019.1 GCA_015521095.1 Desulfurococcales archaeon
GGGAAACCGGGGCCTAGCGCACGCTCGTGTCCCCCTCGGTGGGGGCCGGGCACGACAGAAAAGTTACCCCGGGGATAACAGAGTCGTCGCGGGCGAGAGCCCCCATCGACCCCGCGGTTTGCTACCTCGATGTCGGCTCTTCCCATCCTGGGGGTGCAGCAGCCCCCAAGGGTGGGGCTGCCCGCCCATTAAAGGGGAACGTGAGCTGGGTTCAGACCGTCGTGAGACAGGTCGGTCTCTACCCGCGGGGGGTGTCGGCCGCCTGAGGGGAAGGTGCCCTTAGTACGAGAGGAACGGGGCGCCGCGGCCTCTAGTGTACCGGTTGTCCTGGCGGGCAACGCCGGGCAGCCACGCCGCAGCGGGGTAACCGCTGAAAGCATCTAAGCGGGAACCCCTCCCCGAAAAGAGGCGGCCATCCGCCGCTCCTTCGGGGGCGGCGGCGAGGGCTCCCGTAGAAGACGGGGTTGATGGGGCGGGGGTGTAAGCCCCAAGGGTATTCCCGAGGGGTTCAGCCCGCCGCTCCCAATCGCCCGAGGCCGCAGGGTGCTCACCCTGGGGCGGGCTGCACGACAGTATAACGGTGTGGCCCGCTGGGCCCCCAGTAAGGGCCCTATGGAGCCATGGCCCCTGCGAGACCCACACGGACGCGGGAGAAGACGCCCGGTTGCAGTGGCGGAAGAAAGCGGGCATCAGCCTATACACGGCGCATATCCCGGAGGCCTAGTTCCTCGGCTGAACCTGTCTTCTCAGCGTAATACATTATACTGTTCTCTAAGTTGTATAGTTTACAAATTGTAAACGTGAAGTCGTTCTCGATGGATTTGTAATGATAAAGTCGTAGTCTTGATCTTCTTTGATATAATATATAGTTCTGTCCAGAAGACAATACTAATTTATATTAATGTTATAGGCCTCCTACTAAACTGAATAGTAATACCATTAACGGTGGAGAACATGAAGCTTACAAGGACAATTACGTCGATCCTCCTACTGGCAGCCCTATTAGTGATGCCTGTAGCGGGCGCATCGGCATATAATCAGTCTAGTAGTGTTGAGGGAACAATAACGTTCTCTCCAAACTCTACTAGCATGGACCTCTACTTCTATACGAGCGTCAACTCAAGTAACCTAACAGCGTTCCAGATGGAACTCAACTATACGTTGGATCCAGCAACGTGCTCTGCCGAGGTGTACGGCAACTTATACCTGGAATCTCCCCAGCTACAGGGAGTAAATCTCCAGGCAAACTATGATGGAATGGGACAAGTACAAGTAAACGAGACAGAGGCCATTAGCAACCATACCCATGTATTCTTCCTACAAGGAGAAGCTGTAAATGGCTCCGACTACTACTCGATAGATCTCTACTACGTGAAACAGAGCAGTAAAACCTACCAGCTAGAGACATATTCCTACGTAGGACAACAGAGTTCACTGCTAAACCTGTCAATAACATACATGAACATGACCTCGACCATATCCCTAGAACTAAACCTATCTTCAACTTCACAAGCCCAAGGAGACGCTAACATGACTACCGGTTCGGGACAAATAACAGGGCCAGTAACGTTCCAGCAAGACACCTACCAGTTATCAATGAACGTAGACATAACCTATGAGTACACAGTATACGCAGAGAACAATACGATCCAAATAACAGCCACCACTAACCTCGAATTCCAAGACTATATGACCGCCTTCCAAGCATACATGATGCTTAGCTATCTAGTCTCATACCTAAACCTAACGAATAACCTAACCCTAGTACCCCCGACAGCAACTAATCCAGTAGTATCAATAATACTAGAATACCAGGACAACCTAACGGACATAGCCAACACGACAATGCCTATGCCCATGCCCGGCATGCCCGGTGGCCCAATGATGCCCGGCATGATAAACGCCTCTATGATGATGCCAATCGTCATGCCATCACAACCACCAACAGGAAACATATCATACACCACTTTACTAGATCTCGTGGTAAACAACGGTGAGCTCGCCGCAAACCTCCATGGAAACGCTACCCTGTCCTCTGAAGCCTGCAGTCTCGGATATCTGCCAACAAGCCTCCAGATATACTCGAATCTAAACACGACAACTAGCACGATAGAAACACATGTAACCGGAGACCTCCAAGCTCCAGAACCGTTCACACCATTCGCCATTGTAAAGAAAATACTCATGAAAGCAGGAGAGGAATCACACAGCACAACAATAAACATTACACTCGAGGGAGCAAATGGAGTATCATTCATTTACAACGGACAAGTAATGAACACAATACAAATAACCAACGAGAACATAGACTCCCTAGAATACCTCGGAATAATCTATAATGGGACAACATACTATGGCTTCGAGAAACCAACAGAGATAACACAAGAAAACACGAGAGTCATGATAACACCATTCACGAACAATATAATCCTAAAGAACGTAAACACAGCAACAATCATGCTACCATTCGAACAACCAAAACTTACAGACGAGCTATCGATAACAGTCGAATCCAACTCAGAAACAGCTGCATCAATCACACTCCACAAAGACACCATGATACAGGGAGACCTACAAGTATCATATCACAGCCCTGACCTAGTTACAATACCAAGCGAACTAGACGTACAACCGATAGGAAACGCGCTCACAATCAAAAACGCGACAGGAACAGCACTCGTAAAAATAAAGGTAGAATCACAGACCGGCACCCTAGGACTCCTAATAATACATGACAACGGTACATACGAGCTCCTAACAAACGTAACATTAAACGACGGATACCTTGTAGCAGAGGTATCAACACAGAGCACGTATCTACCCGTACAAATAGTATCGACACCGCCACCAACAGAGAACACAACCACTACCACAACTACGACCACAACCACCGAGACCGAGGAAACCACAACTACCACAACGACTACAACAACCACTACAGAGACAGAGACCGAGACAACCACTACAACCCATGAGACAACAACTCAAACCACAACAACTCTAACAGAGACCGAGGAAACCACAACTACCACAACTACAACCACAGAAACAACACAGACAACTACTACAGGAGAAGAACAAACAACCACTACAACAGAAGAAGCAACACAAGGAACAAACAACCTGCTCATAGCAGGAATAGTCGTAGCCATAATAATACTAGCGGCTCTAGCATGGAAATTCACAAGATAATCGGGGAAAAACCAAATCAACGCCTCAAATATACATTGACTCGCCAGTTTTTCCTTTATCCTGCTCAGATTCTCCAGACAACTTATAGATAGAATCAACTATCTCCTCGGCCTGTCCACGCTCAACACCAGACTCGACAAGATACTCTATTATCTCCTCCTTAGACGCACCCTTCCGGATATAATTAACGACCAGCTTAGCGAGCATCATCAACTCTTCTCTTCTCAGGTATCGTGTAAACGCTTCATTCTTCCTAAGATAAAGGTAAGCCGCCATAAGCATCGCAAGAGCGTCATTGAACTCGGCTTTAGACAAACTTTTCAAGTCTAGATCAACGGCTATTCCAATAAAGTGGTGCTCGCCATAGATATAGAATTTTACTAGCGGGAGTCTCGATGAAGACAAGAGGTCTCTATAAACGAAGAGTTTCTCCTGAGGATCTAGGTCAACCGTGGGGATATCTGTCTCGATGACAAGCCTAATAGTCTGTATAACACCGGCCTTAGCCAGTCTCTGAGGTGTAAGCAGGAGGATAAGGAGGTTTATGGGCAAGCTCGGATGAGAAGCGCGTAGGCTCACAAGTCTCCCCTGCTCCTTCTTCTCCTCTATAATCGCCCATTTAAGATCGACAAGGGTATCAGGATTATCTTTTCCCTCTTCAAGCCACTCCTTGATTGTTTCCAAGCCGATCCGGCTAGCAGACACGTACAATACACCTCCTGCAATCTACTAATAATATGAAAAAGTATTTGCTGGAAAATAAACCATAGCAATGGGGACTTCGTCATTAACATAATAGTTCTTCAATATTTACTTTATATCCATATACAGTCGTGTATTGATAGAAAAACATAAGTATTAGTAGGTGTAATATTTGTCCCACTGACATCCCAGGATAAGAGGGTGGGAGAGAATGGATAAAAAGACAGTTTTAGCCGCAGTACTTCTAGTCACTCTAATGCTGGGGTCAACGATAGCTTTCGCAATAAACATATCGTTTAAACCAGCAAATTATAATGCGATAAATCTCATCCAGGAATCCCTACAAGTAGCAAAGAAGGTAGACACACAGGTTATCCAGGACTTATCAGACGATGGAAAAGCAATATTCTTCGTAATACTAGAACAAAGACCCATACAGGCGAACGACCCCTACACATTCACGAAACTAGCACAGACATACACCAAGATCTCACAAGCAAGCATAACACAACTAGTAGCATCAAACAACGGAAAAGTACTGAGATCTTTCTGGATAATAAACGCGGTCCTAGTAGAAGGAGACGCTAAACTAGTCGCCGCTCTCGCAAAATTACCACAAGTGAAAGCAATAATACCCAACTTCCCAGTCCACGCACTAGACCTTGAGCAGGAAGCCGTAACAATAACGCCGCAGGCAACAGTAGAAGACTGGGGAATATACAAGATAGGAGCAGACCAAGTATGGAGCACGTACAATGACATGGGACAAGGCGTAAGAGTAGCAGTCCTAGACACGGGAGTCGACATAAGCCACCCCGCGCTACAAGGAAAAATGTTCACAGTAAACCCATCTGACCCCAACTATCCAGGAGGATGGATAGAATTCGACTCGAACGGCAACCCAGTATGTAGCCAGCCTCACGATACAGACCAGCACGGAACACATGTAAGCGGGACAGTACTAGGAGGAGACGGAGTAAACATAGTAATAGGAGTAGCCCCACAAGCACAACTCATGCACGCACTAGTACTCCCCAGCGGGTCAGGAAGCTTCGCAAGCGTACTAGCTGGAATCGAATGGGCAGTCTCACCATACGACTGTAACGGAAACCCAACAAACGCACCAGCACACGTAATATCCATGAGCCTAGGAGCCTCTGGATACTACGGAGACTACCTCCTCGACGCAGTAAGTGCTGCACTACAAGCCAACATCATAATAGTAGCAGCAATAGGAAACGACGGACAGGGAACCAGTAGCAACCCAGGAAACATATGGGGAGTAATAGGAGTAGGCGCAACAGACCAGAACGACGTAGTCGCATACTTCTCCAGCGGAGAAGTCGTAAACTACCAGTCAATACCAACAAGCTGGCCATTCTACGACACATACCCGAGCAGCTACATTAAACCCGACGTATCAGCCCCAGGCGTAAGCATAGTAAGCTCGGTTCCAGGCGGAGGATACTCAGCATTCGATGGCACAAGCATGGCAACACCACACGTTGCAGGAACAGTAGCACTAATCCTCTCAGCCCTAGGATGGACAAACTGGGACGTACCAGACACCCCAGAAAAAATCTATGAAGCCCTGATAAACACCGCTGTAGATCTAGGAAGCCAAGGACAAGACACAGAGTACGGATATGGAAGAATAGACGCATACGCAGCAGTAACATATGCCCTACAGAACTATGGTGGAGGACAGCAACCAGCGCAAGGAGTACTCTACGGCTACGTAACAGACGCGTCAACGGGAGCCCCAATAGCAGGAGCACTTGTACAAGTCGAAGGCGTGACCTCAGTCTACACCGACTCCCAGGGATACTATGAGGTAACACTATCACCCGGAACATATCAGGTAACAGCGTCAGCCTCAGGCTACCAGTCACAAACACAGACCGCGACAGTACAGGATGGAGCACAAACTAGACTAGACTTCCAGCTCCAGCCAGTACCAACTACAACACCAAAAGTAGCAGTAATAGGCGACCCATACGGTGAGATATCAACACTACTAGAACAGGCAGGATTCACAGTCATCACATACACAAGTGTACCAGACTACATGGCTAACCCAGACCCAGCCGTAAAAGTAGTAGTTGTAGACCACTGGGACGCAAGCAACACAGACCTAACACCGAGCTCAACTGAACTAGTAAACTTCCTCAAATACCTAGACTCCAACGACATAGGACTAGTAGCACTAGACGGAGCATACGAAGGAAGCGGAACAATGGGACTAATAATGTACAACTACAACAGCGACGTAGAAGCAGCAGGCTACGCGGCCCCAGACACCAGAAGCTATGGTTACACATATGACACATACGTAGCAGTATACATACCAGACACCACGCATCCAATATTCGACGGAATAAGCGGAAGCTACTACCTAGCAGACACCTCACAAAGCACATACGCAGACTACGTATACGCCGACTTCACAGACGACACAGGAGTAACAATACTAGCATATACAGCAGTCAAATCATGGTGGAACTGGTACGTAAAAGGACCAATACTAGCAGTCTACGATGCACCCGGCCAAGAATCATGGGTATTCATCTTCCAAGGAGTAGACGGCTACTGGATGAGATACAACACCCCCGGAGCAGACGGACTCTACAGCCAGTCACACCACCAGCTACTAATAAACGCAGTCTCCTATGCTATGCCCTAAACCTCTTCTTTTCCCTCAAAGAATCCTAACCACCTACAGCCTCAAACATGCTCAACCCCTTTTTCTCTAGAAAAATCATAAAGAGGAACACAACAAAATAGACCAAACACTACCAGAAACAAAATATCCGCGATCAACATAACCTAGGGCAATAATAGATGAGGGAAAATTATAGACTGCCAGAGGAAGAAGATAGACAAGGATTCTCCGTAACAAATTCCGGAAAGAATGACTAGGGAATATATCCTCCACCCAAAACCAAGGTTGAAAGAGTAAGCAAGTTACAAAGTAGACTTATCAGCCCCATTAGGACCTAAAACAGCGACACTCTCGCCCTCACCAACACTAAAAGATACATGGCTCAGAGCAAACACATTCTCCCTCTCATGCTTAAACAAAACCTTAACACGACTAAACCACGACTCAACATCTGTAATTGGCCTATAATATTATGCGAAACACCCTGAACCTCGACAACCGGTATTCTATTCGTCATCGATATCTACACCAGCATATACTAGACGAGGTGCAGTGCTAGAGACGGACAGCTAAGAAAATATACAATTATCATATCCATAATAAAGAGCTTTGGAAACCCTTGGATTACATTATTAGCGAACAGAAGTATAAGCTTCAAGGATCTCTGCGGAAACATCAACAATGTTTGGCAATGAAAAATAACGCTCTTCACTCTATATACTATTGAGGGTATGCAAATGAGAAGGCCTGTCCTTATTCTATTAATTATTATAATTGGGCTCTCAACCGGATTATTAATAATTTACAATATAGTCTTGAACCCTAGCAACAATTCGACATTCACTGTTCAAAACTATGGATTTATCGAGTTAGGAACTTATAGCGGTTACAAAGGGGTTGAGAGCACTGTTACTCCTTTGGACAAATACATACAATTTGCTAATGGATCTATGCCCTACTTTAGCGAGTTATATTGGCCTTTTGCTTCTTCTCAGAATCCCTTCCGTGAACTCGTAGATAATGGAACCGGGGTAGCTGTTGTCACTGTTCTATCCGTGGACAAGGTATATCGGCACGATATCTATGTCTATGTAGTGTACAAGGCTAGAATAGAGAGGGTAATAGTCGAACCACAGAACACCATAGAGTTGCCTCCCCAGGAGGTATGCATGAAGGATCCTACGATATGTGATAGTGCCAGAAGAGAACATGATATTATAGAAAACTGGTTATCGATGATTAGAGAAAATAATACAATCGAGCTATTGGTGCCTGCCTTTCTACCAATGGACTCCATAAATAAGACTAATCTAACGATCTGCGATGTTGCATCCCCATTCCCCTTGCTAGAACCCAGACACCAATATCTCGTATTCCTAGAGCCCGAGCTTGACGGCATCCATATACACTATGACTATGTCTGGGGACCATGGGCATACCTGATATTAGACAATAAATTATACAGCCTCGACCATATAGAGCCTCCAAGCAACATAAGCCTAGACCCCATAATAATGTTCAACTCCCCACAAATAGACTGGAAACCCTATCCATATCAGCAATTAAGAGAAATAGCAATGCAAAAACTAAGCATAAATGGAGAACCACTCACCGACTTCATATCAAATAAGATAGGAAGCTGACAAACAATATAGAAACCTAGAGACTTTGAGTAAAAATCATTGTACTCAATTTATGAAATCTCATAATCCTAATCATATTCAATAATTTTATCAAAAACATCATGGTATAATATTAGTTCTATAAGGATCCAGTATAAGATTCGCCGAGATTAAGAAGTCGGAGACTATTATGATTCCTGGGAGTGGCAGCCTATTCTGACAATACCAAGAGCTTTTCTTAACGGATCGGGTTTCTTTTTGTCTTTAATTAGTTCAGGATACTATGTTCTTATTTGGTGAGTGTTTTGGGTGTTAAGGAGATCATTACGTCTAGGTGGGTTTGTCCTAAATGTGGTACTCGTAAGCCTATAGTTAGGAAGGTGGCGATGACTGGTGCTGGTCTAAGCAGACTTTTTGATTGGCAGCATTTAGAGTACTATATGGTTTCTTGTTCGAGATGCGGTTTTACCGAGGTTTATGACGCACGTGTACTGGGCGATGAAAAGAAGGCTATGTCTATCCTGGATCTTTTGTTTGGCTAATTTATATAATACCAGAGGTTTTTGTGATAGCTACACTCTGCAGTATAGCATGTCTGCGGTATTCAGTACTGAGATATGTAGAAGCACAACGCAGGCCCGAGACTAAAGTCTTACGGCATATCTAGAAGTGTTTCCGGGAATTAGAGAATGATAACATAGGTAAACTAGCAAATTCAATGATGGAACGCATGTGTTACCTCATTGTCGCTATAATCTATTTACTTGGAAATGCCTAGGCAGAACAAGAGATAATAGAACGTAGTGTTGATTACAAGGGATGTATTGAACTAACAATATGTGTAGTGACAGTCTTATCACGTAGGCTGATAAAGCTAAGATAGAAAATCTTCCTCAGCTATCTTGCGCGTTTAGAATTAATGCTAGAACTATGATTGTAATAACTCCTTAGGGGTCTGGTGGCGTGCCCGCGGGGGTTTGAACCCGCAAGCCTCCAACTCTGGAGGCCGACACGTAAAACAATCGTTCCATACTTTTCCATTATTCTAGTTTATACTCGATAGGATAATGTATGGGACGCTCTATTCCGGATTACGAGGCTTTAAGGACTTAAGGGTTATGATGTATTATTGGTAGCGGGGAGATGGGTTGTCTCGTGAGGTGGTTGTTAGGGTTAGGGTGCCTTCCCACTATGTTGGGGATGTTGAGAGAGAGGTTAGGCTAGCCTATGCTGTCGATCTATTCATCCGGGGTGTTGTTAGTGTTGAGCGCGCAGCCGAGCTAGCCGGGATGAGCCTATACGACTTCCTAGTAGAGCTCCGTAGGAGGGGGATACAAGCCTATCTTTATAGTGATGAGGAGCTCCGAGAGGAGCTGGAAATTGAATAGCCAAGGTAGTCGATGCCTAGTACTAGATTCTAGCGCCATAATAGCTCTTGTAGAGATAAATATGGCAAGCATCATGGAAGCGCTTGGCATGGAGATAATCGTGCCTCAAGCGGTCTACGAGGAAGTTGTGGTCAAGGGCCGCAACAGGCCCGGCTCAGAGGAACTAAGAGACCTTATACATCGAGGCAAAGTCCGAGTCTTGAAGCCACGGAATACAGCACTAGTTGAAGCCCTCAACGACCCACTAGGCATGGGCGAGTCGGAAGCAATAGCGCTAGCGGTTGAACTCGACTGTACAATAATCCTAGACGACAGGATTGCACGGCTAAAAGCAAAATCCATGGGGCTAATAGTCAAGGGAACAATAGGCCTCCTACGACTAGCCTACGATAAAGGCATCATAGATAAAAACAAACTAGTCCAAAAGCTAAGAGAACTAAAAGAACATGGATTCAGGGTAACTGATAACGTAATAAACGAGATTCTAAAGAAACTAAAGTAAAAGCTAAAGAATAATGGCGTGCCCGCGGGTATTTGAACCCGCGAGCCTCCGGCTCCGGAGACCTTTAATATATAAACTGAGGTTGCACAATTCCATGAGAGAATGCGACACGCACGCACACGTGATAAGCCGCCTCGAATCTTGGGTCCGATAAGAGTGCAACGTACGAAGAGGCATACTGTAAATACAGAGAGATAAAGCTTAGAGGCTCCGAAGTACAGCTATACTAATGGGGGGTTACCGGAGTTGTCCAAAGTCGTCAGGGTCAAGTATGAGAAGGGGGTACTCAAGCCTCTCGAGCCCCTAAACCTCGAGGAAGACGAAGAAGTTCAAATAGTCATACAGCCAAGTGAATCAGTAGCTGAGAAATTCTACGGCATTGCCAGGAAGCACAGGCCGGATCTCGATAGGGAGGAGTTCATGAGAGTTCTAGAGGAGGTAAAAGATGAGGATCTTCGTGGATACTAGATATTATACTCGCATTTTGGCGGCCCATTGTCGATAAGAATGCAACTCTTGGGAGTAAAAGGCTTAGAGGCCTCGGGGCATCAATATGTTAGTGGGGATATGCGTTGTCAAAGGTGATAAGGGTTAGGTATGAGAAGGGTGTGCTTAAACCCTTGGAGCCATTAGAGTTTAGGGAGGGAGAGGAGATACTCGTCAAGGTTATAGCGGTCGAGGAGAGAAGGAGACTCCTCAGGAGGCACCGGGGGGCTCTGGGCCCTGCTCCTAAGGATCTTCTCGATAGATTCATGTTGGAGGCGGAAGAGCAGTAATGCTGTTCCTAGATACCAACGCTATAATCTATTATCTCCACGACGTTAAACCCTACTCTCAAGTAGTAGAGGACATAATCTCGAGTGAGGACGAGCTGTACACTAGTATTCGAGTAATAGACGAGGCAATATTCACAATCGTAAGAACTAAGGCGTGGTTAGAGCTAGGGATACGGCGTATAGAGAAGCTGAGGGAACACATCAAGACTCACGGCTATGGCATTTTCGAGGTAGAACTAAACGAGCTAACCACGCTACTAAAAGACGCAAAAGTGACTGTACTAGAGGATAAAGCGACAACCCAAGAACTCATTAATACAGCCAGAAAGTATCACTTACTACCAGCAGACGCTCTAATAGCCTTGACCTGCAGGCACTATGGCATAGAGAGGATCCTAACATTTGACGGTGACTTCAAACGAGTTCCCTGGTTAACAGTCTTCCCCTAAGGCAGAGCAGTAACAGGGTAACCTCTAGTATTCCTCGGATATAAAGTGGCGGGCCCGCCGGGATTTGAACCCGCGAGCCTCCGGCTCCGGAGACCTGCGCTAAATAAACTAATGTTGCACAGATTCACGAGAGAATGCAACATGCACTCACACGTGGTTTTCAACACTGATTCTCCTAGTTGATAAGAGTGCAACATTGAGTATTTGAGAGCACAGAACAGCGAAGATCACCCTAGAATACCACGTGGTATACTTGACAATGTTTTTCTTAATCTTTATCTTTTATTGATACAGCTTGATATTTTAGTGCTAGGTCACATGCTCCAGACAACAAACGCAGGGCTTCATGAGGTTCTGGAATAGCATTAATATCATGTGTGAAATAGTTCCTGGCTAACTTACTTGTCTCGACGAGCTCCTTCAAATATTTCCGCTCGATTCCTAAGAGCTTGACGATCTGGCTAGCAACAGACTCAATCTTACATCTTCTCCCCGACTCTGTTTTCTCAAGAGCGTTAAACATTGAACATAACTTATCATAAATATACTGAACCACTTTACCAGAAATAAGAGCAGATGCCAAATAATGCCCATTCTCATACTCATCAATTGCTTTTACTAAATGCTTGTAAAGATTGAGATTAAAATTACTTAATCCTTCTACTTGCTCTCTTAAAGAGACCAGCCTATCATAATCCTCAGGGGGTGTACTACTCTTGATAAAAGTTTCGAGAGCCTCTGCTAAAGCACTACTTGCAACCGCAATAGACTTTAACCTTGCAATAACTTCGCCTTTGCTAGGTTGTGATAGAATTCTTGAATCAGTGACTAATTTGGTGATGCTTCCCATAAAGTCTTCTTCAAAATCGTAGGAATCAGGGCTCATTAATGCATTCTCAGCTTCTGGAAGAATCTTTCGAACCCGATTATATATGTCTTTATAGTGATTCAAGAAATTAAGTATATAATAAGTATATTCTTCGGAGGACTTTTGACCGGTAAATTTATCAAAATTATTTATAAAATCACTAATTTCTTTGCTTAAATTTCTAGCTTCAGCGGCTAGTAATCGTAACGCTATCAGATTAGCTTTACTGTCTATCATCGGCAAGGCACCCCTACTTGATCTATAAGCTCTGTATTCATTCTACTATGTCTTGGCTTAACATTCTTATGCTTAGTTTTACGACATTTAGGCTATCAACAAAGCATCATAGGAGTATCACCCATACTCTCCGAGAGAAAGTATAATCTCTCACCCTAGCACGCTTTACGGGGAGGAAGCATGGAAATTAGTTCGTTTAATGATCTAGCGAGCATAATCCTTAGGGAACTAGGCAGGCTTATAGCGAGACACGAGGGCCTCGAGGTTTTTGCGGCAGAGAGAGCGCGCTTTGAGGGTTGGGTTAAGGTCGAACTAATCGGGATCCTTAGGAGATATTTTAACAATGTTATTCCTGAGGCTAGCGGTATAGATGTAGTTGCTGATGATTGGGCCATAGAGATAAAGACTGTTAACACTAATTATAGATATCCAGGAGTAAAGAACAAGACAAGACCAATAACTAAGAATATAGAGGGAGTCCTAAAAGACATAGAGAAGCTAAAAAAGATCAAATTTAAAAATAAATTAATATTATTCATAGTGTTTCCATTACCAAGCAATAGCCTCAAGTGGTGGAAACGCCACTTAGCAAAAATACAACGAAGGGTTAAAGAAATAAAATCTTATGAAGTAGCATTCCGAAACGGAATACCATTAATAATTTACTTAGGATATATTTAATTTTTATATTAATGTAATGATCAGACTATTTTGTTTGCTATTTGAAGCTAAGAATAAATAAGGGTGTATGTTTCCTAGATTCTTGGGTGAAATCCTCGCCCAGAGCTATAAAGCTCTGGAAGATTATAAATAATAGTACCGAAGAAATAGTCCCGAAGCCCTTTCCTTCTGAAAAGTTTATACACGACTTGTTGGAGAATAATATTGATCTTATATCAGAGGATCTTCTCGTAATAGGGCGAGAGGTAGCAACTAGTTATGGTGGGAAGATTGATTTACTCTGCTTATCGCGTGACGGAAGTACAGTTATTATTGAGTTTAAGAAGGATAAAACACCTAGAGATGTAGTGGCCAGGTTCTAGAGTACGCAGCCTGGGTAGACGAGCTATCAGCTGATGATATTCTAGAATTGGCAAATGGTTATCTAAAAAGTAGAGGTACATCCCTAGAGGAGGCTTTTCGAGATAAATTTGGAGAAGAATTGCCAGAAGTAATCAACGAGTCTCACAGGATCTTGATTGTTGCCCCAGAACTCGATGTTATAGTAGAAAAAGTTATAAATTACTTGTCCAAGTATGGTATCAACATTAATGCAATATTATTTAATTATTATAAAATAAAAGATGAAGAATATATAGCGAAAATAACACTTATACCAGAAAGTATAACTGAAGAGCGAAGAACGCCAAGCAAGAGACTAAGGGAAATTCTATGGACAGAAGATCTATTAAAAGAGAGATTGGAAAGATTAGAAGACAGTGCTTTGAAAGCAAGGCTAGAGGATCTTTTAGAATTTTCAATTAAAAATAATATATTTTATAAATTATATCGATCGCCTACAAGCCCTGCTTTCGGCATAGCGTCAAAAGATAATGGTAGGCTAAAATTATCAGTATCATTTAACGGGTCGATACATGCCTACATTGGTAAAAAATCGCTAAGCAGGTATTCCTCAGAAGATTCATGGAAGAACTTTGTAGAGGACCTTAAAGAACTCGGCCTATTACCACGAGATTTTATTAAAAATATAGATAAAAGGGAATCAACTGATCTATCTAAAAAACTAGATCAACTTAGTGATGAAGAATATCTACAATTTAAGAAGATCCTAGAAAAACATCTTAGAGGGATCTAACTATGAACAAAAGAGAAGTTTTATTTATTATTTCTACTGCTATATATTTAATTTTCATTGGAATAATTGTAATATTTAATATTTTATCACAAAATTATCAGAATTTTGTACTATTCACAGCAACAGTGCTCTACGCATTATTTATATTTTATATCAGTAAAAGAGGATCAATTCCATTATTATTAAGAAATTATACGCCATTCCCGCTAGCACTAGTTAATCCTCCAGGAGAAAAACTTCGATCAAAACTTGAGACCTATATAATACCAGCAGTCCAAACA
>WAOU01000020.1 GCA_015521095.1 Desulfurococcales archaeon
AGAACTATTGGCGTACTTGTCCATATAGGAAAATAGGCCTCCAGATGATGGAGGTTGAGGAGACTACATCCTGAGCCTCCTGATCGAGACCCCTAGCTCTTTTGCTTTTTCGCGTATCTCGCCCGTTAGCTTGGGGCCAGCTCCATAGAGGACTAGTAATGGTTTGCCTCCTAGCTCTTTTGCAGCGGATGCGAGGTTGTCCAATACTTCTAAGGGAACATTGATTGATTTCTCGTATACTTTTACAACGAGTTTCTCTCCCTTCTTAGACGCGATAAAGTTATACTTGGCTCCTGGATCAACGTCTATATTCTCGCTTATCTTGTAGCCTGCAGTCCTATAGCTGGCAGCTACTTTTCCAACGGATCCATATTTAGATGCAAGTTTCTTTGCCTCGAATGCTTCTCGTGCTGTGACCATTTCTATCTACACCCTCTTGAGACTGGTGTCTGCCTCTATTTTATAAAGGTTATAAAATAACGATGGACGACTGTTCACGGGTATATTACTGTACCGCTCTCTAACCTGTATACACGTGAAGCTTCCTCTAGAGCTCCTATAACAGCAGTATTTCCTGTATGCTCTACGTACTCAATTATTGCCTTTACCTTAGGACCCATGCTTCCCGGCGGGAAGAGTCCCTTCTCATAAAGTTCTTTGAGCTCGTCTTTGCTTACTTCCTTCAACCATCTCTGCGTGGGTTTACCGTAGTCAATAGCTATGCCGGGAACGTCTGTTAATATAACGAATCTATCGGCATTGATTAGTCTGGCCAAGAGACTTGAGGCGAGATCCTTGTCTATAACGGCCTCCACAGGTGTTAGATCCTTGTCGACCGGAATTCCTCCTCCTCCCACAGCAATCGTTATAACGCCACTTAATGCGAGGCTCCTAATAACATTTTTCTCAATAATATCTACCGGCCGAGGACTAGGTACAACTCTTCTCCATCCTCCTCGGGGATCCGAGCGCATTACCCAGCCCTTCTCCCTTGATAATCTCTCGGCTTCTTCGCGGCTATAATATGATCCTACGAATTTCGTTGGGTTCGCGAATGCCGGATCATCTCTGTCAACCACGACCCTGGTAACTATACTCACTACGTCTCTACTAACGCCGAGCCTGGCTAGGTATCTGGAAAGAGAATGTTGTAATAGGTATCCTATCCATCCCTGTGTCATAGCAACTGCAATATCAAGAGACTGCCTCGGCTTCGAGGCGGGGAGGGCTTCAAACGCTTCAAGCAGGTATCCGACTTGTGGACCATTTCCATGAGTAATCACGAGGTTAATCCCTTCTCTAGCTATTTCAGCTAGCTGTTCCGCGGCTCTGGAGACATTTCGCCATTGCTCTTCTGGGTGTCCGGAGTCTTTCTTTCTTAGGAGAGCGTTTCCGCCTAGAGCGATTACTACGAGCATCGTGTCTTACCCGCCAAATGTTCAAGACGAAACAATGTGATGCTACTCTTGGTGTTCTAAGGGTATCTATGGGAAAGAGGGTTAGAAGTGAAGTTTGTTCTTTGCACGGTCTAGGAACGTGTTTATCATGTCGGCTATTGTGGGTCCTTCGATTATCTTTATATCATATTTTACTTGGACTATTGGTTTGTTTACTTTTACTAGGCGCTCTAATTTTATCGGTGTACCCGCTACTATTACGTCTGCTGGGACAGCGTTGAGTGTCTCTTCTAGATCCTTTATTTGTTGTGGGCTGTAGCCTGTGCTGGGTACAACATTCTTCATGTGTGGGTATTCCTGGAACATTTTTGCTATTATTCCCTTAGCGTAGGGTCGTGGGTCTACTATTTCGGCGCCATACTTTTGTGCAGCAACGTATCCTGCCCCGTAGGGTGCGCCTCCGTGGGTTACTGTTGGGGAGTCTTCTACTACTACTGCTTTCTTTCCTTCGAGTAGCTCGGGTTTGTCTACTACTACTTCGCTTACAGCTAGGCTGATCTCGGCTCTTGGATTGACTCGCTTAATGTTCTTCTTTATTGTTTCTACCGCGTCTTTCTCTGCTTGATCGATCTTGTTGATTATGACTACGTCGGCGAGCCTCGTGTTGACCTCGCCGGGGAAGCTACCGACTTCGTGACCAGGCCTCATAGCGTCTGCTACTACTATCATGTAGTCGGGGACATAGAAGGGCCAGTCATTGTTTCCACCGTCCCAGAGTATGATGTCTGCTTCGGATTCTGCTCGTCTAAGTATCTCTCCATAGTCTATTCCGGCATATACTATTAGGCCCATGTCTAGGTAGTGCTCGTATTCTTCTCGTTCCTCAATAGTGACATTGTATTTGTCTAGGTCCTCGTAGGTCTCGAACCTCTGCACCGCCATCTTTACTAGGTCTCCATACGCCATTGGGTGGCGGACTGGGACCACTTTCAATCCTCTCTTAGATAGTTCTCTCACTACAGCTCTCGATACGCTACTCTTCCCTGCACCAGTTCTAACAGCTGTTACTGCTATCACAGGCTTAGCGCTCTCCAGCATCGTGTCTCTTGGTCCTAGGATTTTGAAGGTGGCTCCTGATGAGAGCGCTGCGCTGAGCTTGTTTCCGAGATCGGTGTAGAGGAGATCGCTGTATGCAAGGACTATCTCGTCTACTCCTTCTCTGGAAGCTACCGTGACGAGGTCTTCTTCAGGGATTATCGGTATTCCGGAGGGATATAGTTTGCCTGCTAGCTCAGGTGGGTAGCGACGCCCTTCTATGCCAGGGATCTGAGTAGCGGTAAACGCGACTACACGATAGTCAGGATTGTCCCTATAGAAAACGTTAAAGTTGTGGAAGTCTCGTCCTCCAGCTCCCATAATGATAACTTTCTTCGGCCGTGCCATAGAGAACACCGTGTTTTCTTCGCTGTGGTTACAGGAATAAATAATAGAATATTATGTTCGGATATGTGACCAAGGTGGGCTCGAAGAAGGGTTTAAGGATACTCTATTTTGAGAGTCCTAGAAACTATTAAAATCAAGAAATAAAACAATAAGATCCTTATACGGTTCATGACTAGTAATACTACATACACGGACGAGTATTGGAGGGGCTAGCGCTTGGCGAAAAAGAGCAACAAGAAGAAAGGTCCTATATCCGGAGAATACGGTAACTTTACGGGTAAGGTTGTAGAATTCGTTACACGGTTCTCCGCTCCTATAACGATTCTATTACTAATAATTATACTAGCTTTAGGCGTCTACATAAGAATAATTCCAGCGTTGAAATACGGTATAGAGCTGGACGCAAACGACCCCTGGATAGTGTATTGGGAAGCAAAATACTTCGTGGAGAACGGGCTCACGTCCCTGGAAGGATTAACCAATGTAAAGGACTTCTGGTGGCCAGTGGGCAGAGACTTCCTCCATACGGAATATATTGGAATGGCGTGGTTAGCGGCAGCCTCGTATCCTATAGGAGAAGCCTTCGGACTAACGCTTAAGGAATGGGTAGCGCTCTTCCCAGTATTTGCAGGCGCCGCGACAATCATACTATTATTTGTTACAATACATGAAGTAACAAGATCAAAGCTAGGAGCACTTGGCGCCGCCGCGTTCTTCGCATTAATGCCGGGAGCAATTGTCAGAACAACTGTTGGATTCGTGGAGAAGATAGGTTTCTCTATACCCTTCATAACGGCGCACTATCTAATGCTATACAAGACAGTAAAAGCGTCCGTTGAAGGCGATATGAAAAGAACAATCATATATGGAGTGATAGCAGGTGCACTCGGAGGATCGATTGGATGGCTCTGGGGAGGATATCATTACGTGGTAGTATCCTTAGCACTAATAGTAGTCCTAGACCCATTGGTATTCGGTAAACCATCCTTTGAGAGGTTTAGAGCATATCTAGTAACTGCTATACCATTTATGCTGGTGCTTGTTTCGGCTCCAAGAATCAAGTATTCATACTTTATAACAAATGTAGGCGCAGGTCTAACAGGATCAATTATACTCTACTACTTAGAACTTATGGCGTCAAGATCGAAGAAGATAATAATGTATTTGGAGAACGGCATAGACAGAAGAATACACGCGTGGATAATCATAGTAGTTGTCGCAATAGGGTTCTTCGCACTCTACAGCGGCCTCATAAACCTAAACAACCCTAGAATTCTCCAGTCAATAGGTATACGAAATATAAGCCCGCTACAGGAGAGCGTTCAAGAGAACCAGCCTACGTCGATACAAGTCATTCTTCAACAGTACGGGGTGCCTCTATTACTGGGACTAGCAGGATTCGCCGCGTATCTTTCCTCTAGAATAGCAATGAAATCTAAACCAACATTAAGCGATCAATTCAAGTTGTTCTTCTATATATTTATGATAATCGCGGTATTGCTAAACAAACAACTCTCCTACTATACTCAGATATCTACATTCTATGCAATCCTAGCAGCCGGTATTGGAATCACGGACTTAACGTCAGGGAGTATAAGTTTACAGCATACATCGAAGCCAAAATCAAAGAAGAAAATAAAGAAAGGTCAAGTCTCTGATCCTCTAAGGCTCCTAATATCGATATTTATCATAGTAATAATATTATTCAGCGGAATATATTTCGGAAAAACAGCATACACTCAGAACAGCTACCGGGCACCACAAATACTCACATCAGGTCTAGGAGCATTAACCGTGAATACACCAGACGGAACCGAAACAGTTGTTCCTCTAAACAATGCATGGCTAAACGCGCTCGACTGGATAAAGAACAATACCAGCGAGGACGCCCTAATCATAAGCTGGTGGGACTACGGCTTCTGGATAACCGTTAATACTGGACGTAAAACAGTTGCCGATGGAGCGACTTGGAACGAGACACAGATAAGATATCTAGCAGAACTCCTAACAGGAGAAGAAGGAACAGCCTCATATATTCTAAGCAACATATTCAAGGCAGAGCCAGGAAACACGTACATAGTGTTCTACGAGGTATTCAACGGTATCTACGATATGACGAACAACGTGACAATACTTTATCCAATGCTAGGATCAGCGAGACAACCACAGAACCCTGGAGAATACGGCATAATAGTTCACGGAGTAGCAGACTTTGGAAAATCAGTACAGATGCTAAAGATCTCGTATAGAATACCACCATTCAGCCCGACAGCACCGTTCTTCACGACCTACTCAAGCGAATATGTAGACAACTATGGATACAGGTACCTTCACTTCCCCGGCTTCATAGGAGAACCACAACAAAACGTCACAACTGTACTCAACGCTCTCCTCTACAAACTAGCCCTTAACGGAATACTACAACTAAAGAATTACGCGATATTCGACTCATCACAATGCGCTTCACTAATAGAGAATAGCACACTAACCTTACCATACGTTGTGGCCAGCCTTTCAGGAGGTGGACAGCTAAGCCAGCAACCAATAATCCCACCACCCACAAAATACTTCAAGCCAGCTGCAATATCAGTAGCCTGTCCAGTAGTAAATCAGAACCCAACAACACAGTCCGTATCGTTCACAGCAGTAATAGTCTACATATATCAATGGACAGGCTAACTCTAGAATATTATAAATCATCAATAGTATTATTTGCTCTCTCTAGCCTCCTTGCAATAGTTCTTTTCTTATTTCGGGGTTTATACTAATTAACTCATAACAAAGATAACTATATTCAAATGGTGTATCCCCGGGGGAACAGGATAGAATTGCCAGTTGTAAGGAAACATAGAGACTTACGAAAAGCAACAGTAGATGCCTTGACTCTGTCAAAGATAGCTCTCCATGAAGTAAAAAAGGCAAGAGCAAAGCTCAAGGCACTAGGCCAGACAAGCCTAGACGAGTATCTCACCGCCTTAGAGCTAGTACTTGAGCGTGTAGTTCTAAGATTAACAACGATAACCGCTACTGGGATCGCTACAAGAGAGCTAATAGCTCCAGTGCTGGTTTTAATAAAAAACGCAACAGAATACTTTACGGCGCTTCCACCCGGCATTACTTCTAGCCTTCACGAGTTAGAAGCTGCACTCACAGTTATGTTTGAGCAGGCCCCGGGAGATGAGACGTTGGAGTCTGTATTCGTGGATACCAGATACAAGGCTGAGACCGAAAAAATACTTGAAGAAGCCCGAGAAGAGGCGAGGAAAAAACTTGGCGAGCAGCTTTCATCCTAATGGGCTATCAGTCAATAAAGAGGAGCAGTCCTCCATGTATTATCAAGTAAAATAATCCAAGTATTGAACTAGTATATTGGAGAGGGTCGATGAGGACTCCTAGCCAGTCAGATCATGGTGAAGAGTGGACCACAAACCGAGACCCTATTAACGTTTAGATCCTGGGAGTCTATATTACGATCCTCGGGGCTCTTTGGTTTTATCCGGCATACTATTAATCCCGATCTTTCGTCGTGTATTATTACGGGAGTAGGGAAGAAAGGTGGAATACATTGGCTTGGTCAATATTAGACTTAATCAGAAACAATTTGGAGGAGTACAAGCGCCACTTGGCTAGAAGAGGTATAGACCCCTCTCTTGCTGATAGATTCTATGAGGTCGACTGGGAATGGCGGAAGCTCCTTACTCAAGTAAACAATATACGGCACGAGCATAACGTTGTGAGCAGATCAATTGGAAGAGCAAAGTCTAGGGAAGAGCGAGAAAAGCTCATATCAAAAGCTAGAGAGTTGTTGAATACTCTAAACACTCTCGAGAAGAAACTAGCAGAGATCGAGGCATTGAGAAAAGAACTATTGTATCAGTTACCTAACATTGTGGAAGACGACGTGCCTGAAGGCGGGGAAGAGGCTTCTCTTCCAATAGAGTTCTGGGGGACGCCGAAAGTCTGGAAAGGATATCTAGAACACTTCAAGGAGCAAACCGAAAAGTATGGGTTCAAAGTAGATTACGAGGTCATCGATTGGAAGCCGGTAGGACATGCTGATATGTTGGAGTACGTATTAAAACTCGGCAATACAGTAAAGGCAGGAGAAGTAGCTGGATCCAGATTCTATTATGTATTCGACGACATAGTATGGCTAGACATGGCCCTCATAATGTACGCTATAGATTACCTCACCAGCAAAGGATACACAATAGTAACGCCGCCATACATGCTACGCCACAAGATAATATCTGCTGTAATAGACTTAGAAACCTTCAAGGACGCGATTTATAAAGTAGAAGGAGAGGATCTATACCTAATATCAACATCAGAACATCCATTAGCGGCACTATATTATAAAGAAGAAATCTACGACGATGAGCTCCCGTTAAAGCTCGCCGGTATAAGTCCATGCTTCAGAAAAGAAGCCGGTGCAGGTAATCGAGATCTCAAGGGAATATTCAGAGTACATCAGTTCCATAAAGTGGAACAGTTTATCTACAGCCTGCCAGAAGAGAGCAGAAAACTGCATGAAGAGCTGATAAACAATGCAAAGGAACTGTTCCAGGGCCTTGGACTCCCATATAGGATCGTTAATATAGCGGCAGGCGACCTCGGAGCCTGCGCCGTCAAGAAATACGACCTAGAGGTATGGATGCCTGCACAGGGAAGATACAGAGAAATGGTTAGTGCAAGCAATTGTACTGACTGGCAATCCTACAGGCTCGGTATACGTTTGATAAGGCGCAAAGGAATGGAGAGAGGCTATGTACATACACTCAACAGCACAGCTATCGCGTCAACACGCGCCATTACAGCCATCCTAGAGAACTACCAGCGAGAAGACGGCGTTGTAGAGATTCCCAAGATCCTTAGAAAGTACCTAGAGCCCTTCAAGAACGCTCCCAAGGACTATATTTATCCTAGGGAAAAACCACCTATCGGTCCCTGGAAAAAAGCTTCCTAAACACTCCGAGAATACTAGGAGCCTTTTCCTCTTCACTTCCCATCCTGCTCATAGCTATTGCACGAGCTGTATCCTCGCTCATAAACGCGTATTTCTTCGCCTTAAGATACAGTATCTCTAGCTCTTCTCTCGTAGCGTAATCGATGGGCTTTCCTTTTTCACTGTTCTCTTCCCACTCTTTTACAAGCCTCTTCATAATCATGTCTACATCAGGATCACTATAATATGCGGCGAGGACCCAGTTGTTCTTGTGCTCATCAATTAGCTGAAGTATCTTTTCTCTAAGTTCATCTCTTACCGGATCCAACTAACACACCATATAGGAAAGCTGTTTACCTGGGGGAATATAATTTAGGCCTTATACTTCCTCGGGATATCGATTAAACCAATGTAATTATGTTTAGGACTGTCTCGCTGAGAACTGTTGCTTCCATTGCTCAACCACATCATATCCAAACACGGCTTTTAACATCTCCCTTCCTTCCTCGGTAACGAAGTCGGGGCTCCAGGGAGGATCAAATGTTACGTCTACAATTATGTCCTGTGCTTCTGGTACTGCGTCTCTGATGGCCTCTTCTACGTATGCGGCGAGAACACCTGCTACTGGACATCCTACTGCTGTAAGGGTGATTACTACATGTATTATCGGCTTATCTTTCTCTCCTTCCACACTGATCTCATAGACGAGGCCCAGATCATAGATGTTTACTGGGATCTCTGGGTCATAGACCTCTTTGAGAGCTTTTATTATCTTATCGATTATTTCTTTAGGTCCTCTTATTACTGGGAATTTTGGTTTTTCCATGGACACTTAATCTCACCAGAAGATAGTGTGTGGATAAACAGGTTATTTTATTCCCTTGTATATGTATTTTCTTCCTCCTCGCTCCTGGCTATGCGTATAACTATCAGTAGTGATATGAAGGGCGATAATAGAAGAATTATCGCTGAGGCGACGAGGAGAGGCTTCACATGATATAGGCTAGCTATTATAAATATAAGGGATGAGAAACCTGCAATAAGTAACGTGAGTTTAATCTTGAGACCTACAATGTCTTTCACGTATCTCTCCTCCTAGCTCCAATACGTAGTCTTCTAGCTCGGAAAGTATCTTGTCCGCTAATTCTTTAGCTTCTTGGAGCGTTCTGCTAAAGGTCAATACACGGATATCTAGTATTGGCGACGAGAGTTCATGGCCCTTAGGATGACTTTTTAAATAGACTGTTGGATACTTTTTGGCTAGCTTCTTTAGGTATGGTGCAAGCCCCGATTCGGGCACCTCGCGGGTGACTATACCGCATTCTATTACGGCTTTATTTGGTGCACGTTTCTTTAGGATAGGTTTAACCTCCTCCAGGAATATTGCTTTCATCTCTGAAGGGACTCCCGGTAGAGAGATTATCAAAACGTTGTTTATTTCGAGTAGAGAGCCCGGCGCCGCACCTACCGTATTTCTGATTGGCTTGGCTCCGCGCGGTAAATAGGCCATCTTTATCCTGTCCTCTGTGAGTTCGAGCCCCCTTGAGGAATAGAAGTCCCTTACCATCGATTCTGCATCAGGATTCAGCTCCAGTGGGAGACCGAAGGCTTTAGCCACTCCCGATAAGGTCATGTCATCGTAAGTAGGACCTAGTCCTCCTGTAGTTATTATAATTCCTGCTCGTGTATAGCCTCGGCCAACCTCCTCTGCTATGTCGTCTTCATTGTCTGGCACGGTTATTATTCTCTCGATCCTATAGCCTAGGAGCGTCAATTGTTCTGCTAGCCATGAAGCGTTTGTGTTAACTATTCTACCTATGAGTAGCTCGTTGCCTACGCTTATGATCCACGCCGTGTGTTGTTTTTCTTCTATGGTTTCCTCCAAGGGTTTCATCCCATTAATAGAATCCTGTTTGTTCTCGATAATACGCTTACTTATAGTGATGCGAATAATTATGTAGGATTTGTATAGTCCCCGCTCTCATCCCATAAAGGGCCTGCGGCCCTGTCCGCGGGTCGGCGCGCGATTTAATTATTAGTGTCTCGGATCTAATAGGTGTTTTCCGTTTCGAAAAAGCTGGTATAAGATGGGGAAGGGGCTATCTTACTAGATCTAATATTGTTGTAACTTCGCCATCCAACGCATAGTGGATAGTCATATAGTTCTTCTTGAATTCTATTACTTTTCTTTGCACATCTTCTACAGGCTTCTTATGGATTAGTAGCTCGGCCATTAATCTTGCGATATCTTTCATTTCATCTTCCTTCATACCCCATCTAGTTACTTCTTGGACGCCGAGTCTTAGCCCACTTGGATCCTTCACGGCTTCTGGGGAATCCCATGGTAGGAGGTTCTTGTTCACGATTATGTTAGCATCCTCGAGTAACTTGGCGGTTTTTGCTCCTCCTCCCAGTTCTCTGACGTCGACTAGGACCTGATGGCTTTGCGTGTATCCTAGGTGTTCTCCTATAACCTTGAATCCCTCGCTTGCTAGTGCCTCAGCTAGGGTTTTTGCGTTCTTGATTATCTGGCCGGCGTATTCTTCTCCATATTGTATCATTTCGAGTGCAGTGATTGCAAGGGCCGGTATTCTGTGGAGGTGGTGGTTGCTGAGGAACCATGGGAATATGGTCTTTGATACTTTCTTATAGAGGACTTTTTCGGTAAATGCTATTAGGCCTCCCTGGGGTCCTGGGAATGTCTTATGCGTTGAGGCCGTCATAGCATCGGCTCCATGGTGTAGTGGATTTCTCCATTTTCCAGCGAATATTAGTCCGAATACATGAGCGGAGTCATATACTAGTTTGCCTCCTACGCTGTGTATTGCGTCTGCAATTTCTTTAACCGGGTGAGGAAAGAGGTATACGCTTCCACCGAGAACCGCGAACTTAGGCTTGACTTCCTCAATTAACTTTACGGCCCCATCGATATCTACATTCATGTTTTCCGGATCATAGGGCATTTCAATGTGTTTTATGCCGAGAGCTCCAAGCGTGCCGAATTTCGTATGGCTTACATGTGCTCCCGCCTGTACCGGGGCTATTACCGCCTTATCACCAGGCTCTGCCAGTACTCGGAACACCGCCGCATTACTTATCGTCCCGCTTATAGGTCTAAGTTCTACGTACTCGGTTCCTAGGACTCCTCCAATTAGTTGTGCTGTGTACACCTCTAGCTCGTCTATTATTTTTGTACCTTGATAGTATCTCTTGAATGGTTTTCCTTCAGCGTATCTGTACATGAAGTCGCTCAGATAAGCTTTTAGCGCCAGGGGGCTCATGACGTTCTCGCTTGCTATTAGGTTGATTGTTTCTTGGAGTCTCCACTTGTTCTCAGCGTTTACAAGGTCAAGGATTTTATCTAGAGAACTTTTGATTTCATTCATAGACTTGCACCTATAATATTTGGCTTCGTTACACGGTTAATTAATGGTTAGTAGTAGGGTGATTGCGTTGCCTCTATTCCCGATATGCTATGAGGATAAGAAAGAGATCGGTAAGACGGGGGAGAGGGTCTCCGCGATAGGTCTTGGGACTTGGAACATACGTGATAGGAGTCGGGCGATAGATGCCTTGGTATACGCCGTTGAAAATGGAATAGACAATATTGATACAGCCGAGATGTACGGAGATGGTCTTGCCGAAGAAATAGTAGGCGAAGTCGTTAAACGTGTGGGGCGAGACCGGGTTTTTGTAACAACTAAACTACTACCTCATAGATTTAGGAGCAGGGATCTAGCCGAGAAAGCTATGAGGGCGAGTTTATCTAGGCTAGGTCTCTCACAGGTTGATCTAGTATTGATTCATTGGCCTGATAGTCTTGTCGATATTAAGTCTCAAATAGAGGCGCTAGAGTATCTAGCGGAGAAGGGGTATACAAGGTATATAGGCGTTAGTAATTTTGAGGTTTCACAACTGGAGGAAGCACTAGTATCTACGAGGAAGCACGAGATAGTTGTTGACCAGGTACGTTATAGTGTTGTTTATCGTCAGCCGGAAAAGAGGCTTATACCCTATGCTATTGATCATGGAATAACGATCCAAGCCTATACACCTATAGAGAGGGGCTCTGTATCAAGACTAGAGTTACTTACAAGGATAGGGGAGAAGTATGGGAAGACGCCTGTACAGGTAGCTTTAAACTACGTTATATCGAGGCCAAGAGTCATCGCTATTCCTAAGACGGAGAAAAAACATCGTGTCGAGGAATTCTTAGGAGCTATGGGTTGGAGGCTTTCATCAGAGGATCTAGAGTTATTGGAGAGAGCCCGGGTTCTATGAGTTTATTTTTAAATGTTACCTATCAAATACCGGGTTTTTCCCTATATAAGTGGTTCTGGACGAGAAGAATACTTTCGGAGCTTGAGGTGTTACATCCGTGCAGGAGTCTCCTCCGAGAAGAATCAACGACTACGAATATCCATCGATAAAAATCGAGATAACAATGTTTACAAGCATAGAGGTAATAGAGGCGGTTAGAAAAGCACTTGAGACTCTAGAAGACGAGTATGGGCTTTATCTAGGTTTTGAACTTGTAAATGTGAACCTCGCAAATCCCGGAATATGCTTTAGTGAGGTAGAAGCCGTAATAGATGTTTTTGGGAGCAAGTTAGTAATAACAAGAGAGATCGTGGACGACGATATAAAGCTTAGCGAGTTAAAAGACAAGATAGTATTCGAAGCCCTTAGGAACATAGGAAAACTATATGATATAGATGAAATAAATACCATACCTACAGATACAAGAGAACCCCCGAGCCTTACCACTGCGATCTTCGACGACGACTTAATAACAATAACACAATAATATATCTAAAAGGCCCTCCCTAGTAGCCTATTTCCTAAACTTCGGTATCCTATGTCTGTATCTTATAGTATCCAGTGCATGGCTCACTATGTGGTGGAAGAGATCCTTCTCCGAGAAGAAAATCGATTCTCCACACACTGGGCAGACATAGAAGCCCTTCTTTGCACGCGTTACCTCTAGTATAGAGCCACAGCATTCAACTACAATCTTCTCTCCTTCAAAGTCAGAGTCCAACAACCAGCACCCGGAACATACACGACCAGTTTAACAAGAGTAATCTGCAGGAACCTTATTAATCCTTACATGAAATCTAGCACATGGTAGACTAAGACAGGCTCCGGGGATTAAAGTGGAAAAAGAAAATAGCAAGATGAAATGCCACCGCGATTACCGGATCAGCAGCATAGCAACAATCGATGAACTCTGCACAATACACATAAAGATCAACGGATTGGAGATAAAGGGAGCAATTATAAAGACAGAAAAAATAACACCAGAAACAATCGGCGCCCTCCAGTACCTTAGAGCGGTTAAAGATCTCGACTTCCTAATAGTAGAACCTAGGGTTCCACCGAGCAAAGACCTGGCAGAGGCCCTTAAAGCGTATGGTATCCGCATCATAGGTAAAGAAATCATAATAAAAGAAACCCTACCCGAGGAAGCTTACACAGTACGACCACGCATTAGCAGTGATGAGGCAAGGAAGATTTTCGAGACAAGAATCAAGTCCTCGCTAAAAGGCGTACTCGAGAGCATGCTTTACCATAGAAAGATAGAGTTTCTGGGACACGTCTTAGCATATTATCCAATGAGATGTTACCAGCTCCTCCTACATAGCCAACTAGAAGAAGCAAGCGAAATAGCAGCCGAAGAAGCAGAGCTCTGCTTCGAACTCGCAACAGGATCCCTAGTTAAACTCGAGGATGATACTCTTATCGTTGACACACGTATAGGACAGCTCGGCGAGCTAGAAGACGAAGTAATTTCCCTCATTACCCTTATAGGCGAGCGCGGTGAAATCTCACTAGACGAGATCTCTGAGATTGTAGGATCCTCGGAGAAAGCCGAGATAATCGTCCAAATACTCTTAGACTACGGCATAATAGAGCGCGTCGGACTAGAAAGATTCCAGTTAAAAGCTCCGGAAGAGAAGAGGAGCCACAAAGTCTTCACGTATCTAAAAGAGAAAGGGTATCTATCAAAAGGCAGGCCCTCAAAGTGCTCGCTGGTGCTTGAACCAGGAATAGACGTATCCAAGCTTGACAGACTGGTTAAAGCGTTTGGAAGAGTGACAAGGATAGCCTCGATATTTATACCAGTCTACATCGGAGTCTTCAAGAAAACGCGTAACGAGCATTCGAGAGAAATAGTAGCAGTGATAGACGGGATATGGGGAGAAAGACTCGAAGATCTAGAAGAGCTGATTGCAAGTAGTAAGATGCTCTACAAGATCTACGAGATAATGAATGAGCTAATGAAGAAACAGGAAATTAAAACAGAAGAATGTCCGGAGCAGAAAGACTAATAACTTTCTAGCTTTTCCAGCAAAATTATAGCCCTTGAATTTACAACCAAATATCATAGTCCTGGGCGATGATAGACCCCTAGCCGGTTGAGGGCTCTATAAGCCCGATGAGGCTATGTCGAGCCGGTCTTGAGCCCTTCTTCTCAACCTCAAGGGTTCTACGGAGATGCCCGTAGTTAAGGATGTGCCCCGCCTTACCGTTCCGCGATCATCTTCATCCCCGGGATTCCGGGTCTCCGCGGACGTGAGACCGGCGGGGCCATTGATTATTAAGTCCTGGGGAAAGTGTTTATTTTTGCCTCCAGAAAACGAAAGGCTACATGGATACTGTAGGTGTGTAGTATATGGGAGAAAACTCGAACTATGCAGACCTAGCACTGAACGCTATGCAGGAAATCGCCAAGTTTATCAGTGATGCATCTAAGATAATCGATCCCGGCCAGGTAGAGAAGTTCCTAGATGTACTAGTCGAGGCCTATGCAAGTCCTAAAAGAAAGGTCCTTGTAATGGGTGCTGGAAGAAGCGGTCTTGTAGGAAGAGCCTTCGCGATGAGACTACTACATATGGGGTTCAACTCGTATGTTTTAGGTGAAACAATAGTTCCAAGCGTCAATAAAGGCGACGTTGTAATTGCTATTTCTGGATCAGGCAGGACGAAGATAATTGTTACTGCGGCTGAAACGGCTAAGCAGGTCGGCGCTACGGTTGTAGCGATAACGACTTATCCAGATAGTCCCCTCGGGCAGCTTGCCGATATAGTGGTAAAGGTTCCGGGCAGGACTAAGAGTACAAAGATGGACGACTACTTTGCAAGACAAATACTAGGTATACACGAGCCATTTGCCCCACTTGGAACCCTCTTCGAGGACACGGCACTCGTATTCCTCGACGGCATAATATACAGTCTAATGGTTAAGCTAGGAGTTTCAGAAGACCAGATGAGGATGAGGCATGCCAACGTTGAGCTTTAAGGGAAGTCATCGCCTACTCAAACCCTTTCGATCCTTGGAATAGTCCTCTTTGTACATGTCCCTTCAAACTAAGTCTCAACCCATATACTGGATGTAGTTTTAAATGTCTGTATTGTTATGCTACGGCATATATAGGACTCCGTGATAGTTCCCCGAAGAAGGACTTTGTAAAAAGGCTAAAGCGTGATCTCACAAAGTATAGTCCAGAAATACCGATAAACATTGGTACTAGTAGCGATCCCTACCCGCCTGAAGAAGCATATTATCTGCTCACAAGGTCAGCATTGGAGATTCTTATACCGTTAGGAAGAAGAATTCTCATAACAACAAAGGGCACACTATATGCGACTAGAGACCTAGAAATCATAAAAAAGGGAAATGTCGCGGTCACACCAACAATCACCACTATATATTCCAGTATTTCATATCTCCTAGAGCCAGGTGCCCCGTCCCCGGAGAAGAGGATAGAGGCGGCAAAAATTGCAGCAGATAATGACGTGCCTATAGGTGTAAGAATAGATCCGATTATACCGTATGTGAACGATGATCCATACGATATAGAAGAACTCGTAGGACAACTAGCGGATATCGGTGTAAGGTTTATTGTAACATCAACCTATAAAGCTAGGCCAGATAACTTTGTCAGGCTACTCGGTTCTCTAGGATCAGATATCGCCAACAGACTCCGGAAACTCTATAGTAATGGCGAGTACGTGCAAGGTTATAGATATCTCCCTAAAAAGCTTAGAATAAACCTGCTTCGCCCGGTTATTGATTCCGCCAAATACTATGGTCTCGAATATGCAGTATGTAGAGAGGGTCTCTACGGAAAAGAATGGTTCAATGCCGGCTCCTGCGACGGCACTCATCTAATACCTAGAAGAATCCAGCCCCGGGGTCTATTTCAATGAAGTGTCTTGATTCCTGCATAATAGAGGCGTCTATCAATGGAGAGATATCATACTACTATGTTAGAGGCTACGAGCACCCAATCACAGGGTACATAGTTGAACCCTACATGAGGAATAGATGTAGAAAAATCCGTGGGAAAGTCTCATTATGCGAGAACTCCATATGTAGATACATCCCATACTTTGGTAGGCGAACACCTATACTGGAGAAAAAGTTAATCGTATCAAGGGTGAATCCTTCTTCATCTTATTCTCAAAATATGAATCGTCTTCCCAGAAGTATAGTAGAGCTACTTGACGCTTTGGAATCATATGGGCTCGGTCTAACCGGTTCATGGGCCCTCGGATGTGAAAATAAGGAAAGCGACGTAGATCTAGTAGTTATGAATTATGACGAAGAACTATTCAAAATATTGGAATCATATAAGAGAAAAGGGAAAATACGCCAATGTAGATTTCAGGAAATTATCTCGAAAAGGAAAAAGAATGATATCTCAACTAATATCAATAAAATTAATAATAGCCTTCTCGATTCATGCTTCATCACTATTCCATACACATTAAGAGTTTTGAGAAGTTCTTCGATAACAACAATCATAGAATGGAGACAACGATACATAGATTACGGAGAAATAATGCTACAGGCAATTATTGAAGATCCAGGTATAGAGGCATATCTTACCCCGGCCAGATATATCCTTGCCAATGCTAGCATAATAGAATCTTCCGAGGATCTACCGGATAACTTGCTAACAGAGCCTCTTATCCTGGAAACCTGGAGGACACGGTATACTGAGCTTACCCAGGGTCGTTATCTGATTAGGGGTAGACTCTACTACGACATGTGGAGGTCTCAATGGATAATTACGCCGGACTGGGAGGGCGGGATATGGCGTATGCATCTCGAGAAGATATAGGATGTAGCTATGGCGAAGTGGTAATGACCAGATCCCTTATACTTGGTCAGACTCTCGGATTACCAGCGCCTAAAGGTTATTGTGTGTTTATGCCTAAGTATAAGGTGTGTGATTCTCCAAGCCCGTGGCGTCTGAGAAGTGTTAGTCTCTGCAGAATAATCAGGGGATATGGCCCCCTAGGAATAATAAGAGCTGTCAAGAGATCAAACATAAAGACAGAAAACGTTGACTTGTATGGAGGACGGATCCCTATAATACGAGTAGAAGAGATATTCTTCAAAATTACTCCTAAAGAAGCGATAAAGAGAATAATTAGTGGCGAGACACAGGACTCTGAGAGAAACATACAGGGTATATTGAAGAAAATACTAGAGGACTCTGGTCTCTCGATAGAAGATGTCGGTGTAACTGGTTCATATGCCGGTGGGTACTTCCATAAGGATTCAGACCTTGATATTATCGTTTATGGATCCGAGAACGTCAAAGTGATGTACGAATTATTCGTCGAGAAATATGGTTTTAAGAATAACCCTGAAGCAGTTATTCAGAGAAAACTTCTCGGAGGAGTCATTGTAAAGCCAATGATATCTCTTTCCTGGAGAAGGGGGGAAGCCTGGTCTAATAACGATAAGGTCCATGTGACATGGATAGGATACGATGTTGAAAACACAATTCGTCTCGCCAAGATAATAGAAGGAAAACCCCCCGTAAAGAGGGTGTCTGTTAACTCGATTGTTGAGCCCGGCCAAATATCAGCCCTTACATATCCTCCCTGGATAACAACTAGTGATGGTAGAATTATCGTATCGTACGAGTATAATGTCGGAGAAGTATTCTATAGCGGAGGCAAAATTAGGGTTTCTGGACTGGCATCCGAAAAAGGAGAAGTAGTATATCTAGGGCTAACAGAATATCCTGGAGAAGTCTCGATTCACGATTAAGATCTCCGGTGTTAGCTTCTCTCAGGTATAGGATGTGTTGCCGACAGGAGATCTATGGCTTTTTCTAAAATCTGTTTTTTCTCCGCAGGATCCTCTGTAGCTATGGCCTTAACTAAATAGGATAGTATCTTGTAGAGTCTAGCGATTTCGTATGAGTTTTGGGTAACTCGCGATGAGAGATTGTTGACATTAGCGTTTATCGAGTCTATTAGTAGTTCAAGAACTAACAGTAGCTCGTCTAAATCGCCAGCGTGGTGATGATGGTGATGGTGATGATCATGTGCATGGCTTTCTTCTACTTCTTGAACTATTTGATGTATATCTTCTGCCTTCTTTGGAAGGGTCATTCTCTTGCGCTTTTTTCGTTCACTCATTCTTCCTGCACCTAATTGTACCGTATTTAGTGGAGTGGTTTTTTACGAGAGTTAAAAGCTCTATGTATTAATGATATATTAAATAAATAGCATCAGCTGATCCGGCTGAGGTTCAAAAGTAATAGTCAATACTATTATAGATCGTACAAAATACTTCATGATAAAGTGGATGTGGTGGTTGAAATGAAGGACAGGTTATTGAACCCGAAACTGATAGAGCTAGAAGGAATGGCCATGGTTGGCCAGGTAAAGAAGGTATCTATGGAGCCATGCGAAGATTCTAGATTTCCCAAGGAGTGGAAACGCCTGCGCGCTATATTAGAGGATGGTACTATTTATGAAACTGGATGCATGGATCCTGAATCCGCGAAGAGAAACTATATGGTTCTTAGCTTGTATATTAGAAATTGGTCGAAAGATATAGTAATAGAGAAGAAGGAATAATTATAATAATTTATTAAAAAGATTTTGGTCGATGATGTATGGTATTACCGCTGACTTTGTGATGAGTAGGGCTGTCTGAGACCACGGAAATCTGTCTATTCTAATAATAATGTAAATAATAAAAATTATTAGATCTACATCTTGACTAGGATCCGTGACGGTATTCCATTCTCGTATATTACTTCAAGTGTCAGATCTAGGTCGCCTAGTCTTACTAGTGGATCCATGTCTTTTCTTACTCTTTCTAGAGCTATTATTCGGTTTTGGAGACTTCTCACGACATCGACGAGTATGTCAAATTCCTGCTTTGGAGTAGGATTGATTATAGCTTTGGCCTGGCCGAGAGGTATCTCGGTTCCTCCAAGCTTTCCTCCACCTGTAGCAGTAGAGAGTAAATTCTCTAGTTTAACAAGCACTTCTGCTTTTGCCTTAGCACTCTCAAGTCTCCTGAGCAGCTCTCCTAGTTCACCCTTGAGTCTAGTTATCTCCGCGTCGAGTTCCTTAATTAGGTCTCCGACACTCGAGTATCTCTTTATATCGAGAAGTTTGGTTTGTCCTGTCGACGCCATTTTTGAACCCTCCAATATCCTTTCCAATCATTATTTTATGATGTGCCATTTCGTTATTTTAGTTTTAATGATATAAATCAAGAACAGGGGTTACATAGGAGAATAAAGTGTCTAACTGATAAAGGGGTATTCGGCTAATGCGAGGCAAAATAATGGATCCAAAAGAGATAGCAGAGAGGTTTGTTAGATCTTTATCCTCTAGTCTACACGCTTTCATATTTGATTCGTCCTTGGTCGATCCAGGCATAGTATCTAGAATAGTTGCGGTTTCTGGAACGGACCAGTATCTCAAAAGGTTCGTCAAGGATAACGTAGTTGTATACACATTAGACGTCTCTAAGCTAGAAAAAAGATGTAGGATGGAGACATGCAGGAATGTTCCCAGGGAACGCTACAGGATTTGCTTATCTGAGTGCTTAAAAAAGCAGACTGATGATATGGCGAGAGTTGTTGCTCAAAGTATAATGGATGCTGTTGATCTTTTAGGATGAGGGAAGCCTAATGGACGACGAGAATAAAATTGAAGAAGTAGAGCTAAGGGAGCCCATTCTTCTGTATAGTGACGTGATTGTATGCCCTGTATGCGGGGAAAAATCCCTCGAAGTATCATCGTATTTGTATAGTGTTGATTATTTTGACAGGATATTGATGACCAGAGGTATATGCACTAATTGCGGCTATAAGTTTAGAGACGTGAAGCTAGCTGAGCCAACACGTCCTAAGAAGATTATCGTCCATGTCCAGGGCGAAAAACAGCTAAGATACTTGCTTGTTAAATCGGCATATTCTTATCTAGCAATATTAGAAAAAGGCTATGAGATGATACCAGGCCCGGCAAGCACGGGTTTTATAACTACAGTTGAGGGTGTTCTTCACAGGTTCCAGGAGGCTTTATCGATTGCATGCAGTGACACAGATAATGAACAGTGTCGTCAGGAAAAGAAGTGGCTTAAGAGAGCTATAGATGGGCTGGAGAAGTTCACGCTCGTTATATGTGATTATGAGGGTGCTTCTAAAGTTGTAGGAGATGATGTAGAGGAAGAACCACTCGATGACTATTGTATTGGAAAGAAGCCTGAGTGGTTAGAGCTCCCATAGACGTGATTTTTGATGAGCGTTACTCAACTTTGATTTCTGTCTCTTCCTTCGTCTCTTTCTTTTCCTTTTTCTTTAGCTTGATATCCAGCACTCCGTTCTTATACTTCGCGACTGCAGTCCTTGGATCGACTTTTACCGGTAGCTCGATTCTCTTATAGTACTTTTTACCATTCTCGGCACGGATCTCAACATAGTCTTCTGTCGCTTTCACCTTTATCTTCTCTTTTGGTATTCCAGGTAGCTCTGCTATTACCCATACTTCGTCGTCTGCGTCTATTACATCTACTAGAGGCTCTATCTCCTCTGAGACTATGGTCTTACCAAACTTAGTCTTTCTAATGTTTCCAAACTCTTCGACTCGTGGAACACCGTCAGGACCTATTGTTATCCTTACGCCATAATAGTACGGTCCACGTATATTAGAACCTCCTTCACGTAGAAGCCTTTCGAATTCTTCTTCAAAGCTCCTCATAGTGTCCTCGATGTCTCTGATTATTTCGTCGAATATGTCGAATATGCTTCTTCTCTTTCTCCACTCCATTTCAGTCACCTCCATTTTAGAAGAATATAGTATTTTAGTGTACTTATTCATTTGGAGGAAAAACAGTTATCATACGCATTTTATCGAAGACCAATATTTATCTATACTTAATAGTGCATTTGAAAAGTGGTCTTACTAGTAGTCTAGACAGGGTGGAGATAGTGTCGGATAATCGTTTGAAATACGACGTAGTAGTAGTAGGCTTGGGACCTGCTGGCTCATCGCTTGTTTACTTATTAAGAAATACTGGGTTGAAGGTTGCTGGCATCGATCTCGTAGACTGGGATGGTATTTGGGGAAAGCCATGTGGTGACGCAATAGGAGAGCATCATTTTGATGAGACAGGTCTTCCAAAGCCATCAGGCCCATCACTAAAGAACCGCGTTGAAGGAATCGACATTTACAGTCCATCGGAGGAAATACGACTACGTGTAAAGGGCCTAGGCTACATAATAGACAGGAACGAGTATGGAAAAATGCTTCTTAAGGAGGCAGAGAAGGCTGGAGTAGACCTATATCTCAAAACACAGGTCAAGGCACCCATACTTGAAGACGGTAAACTAATTGGTGTAAAAGCAAAGAATTCGAATGGAGAATTAGTCTTTGAAGCGAAAATAGTAGTAGACGCAACGGGCACCGGCGCTGTTCTGAGAAGACGTCTTCCTAAGACTTGGCCAGTAAACGAGCCTCTAAAGTCAACAGACGCGAACATAGCATATAGAAAAATACTAGATCTAGAAGATACTATCGAGGACTATCAATACATTAGGATCTACGTCAACCAGAGGATCGCCCCTGGAGGATACTGGTGGTTCTTCCCAGAGGGGCCTAGCAGCGTTAACGTAGGTCTAGGAGTACAGGGAGGAAGAGGTTATCCGAGTCCCAAGGAAATATATGAAAAAGAACTAGCGCACCGCCCAGAGCTGAGAAATGTCAAACGAGTAAAAGCAGATGCAGGAGCAATGGTGCCAACAAGAAGACCAGCAAACACACTCGTATGGGACAACTTCCTAGGAATAGGAGACAATGGATACACAGTAAACCCCGTTCACGGCGGAGGAATGGGATATGCAATGAGCGCCGCCTTCTACGCATCAAAGGCTATAGTCGAGGCATTCGAGAAAGGCGACTTCTCCAGATACGGTCCACTATGGAAGACCAATCTAGACTATATGAAAGGTATAGGAGCGAAGCAAGCGGCACTAGACATATTCAGGATATACCTGCAGTCACTGACCGACGAAGAAATAGAATGGGCTCTTAAGAACGGAGTAGTAAAAGCAGACGACGCATATACAATAAGCGCCGACGGAGAGCTAAAAGCAAACCTAGGCGTGCTCGACAAAGCACGAGTCCTCATAAGCATGCTCAAACGTCCAGTAATGCTACTTCAGCTAAGAACTGTAGGAAACTATATGAAGGAGATAAAGAACCTCTATCAGGAATATCCAGAGAACCCCGATGATCTTGAAAAATGGGTAAGCAAGGTAGAAGATCTCTACTCTAGATTCAAATCAGAGCTAGGTATAGAATGGTAATACAAGTTTAACAGTTAGGTATTCTAGACTGTTTTTCCGCCTATAACTTGAGAACCATAACATACGCGTCTTCTCCATCTCTGTAATACTCTCTCACGATTCTTGCTTTCTTGAATCCAAATTTCTCATATAGCCTTATAGCTCCTATGTTTGAGACACGGACTTCCAAGTAAATAGACACGACCTTGTATACGTTTTTCATAGCATCAATAGTATGCTGGAGAAGGGCGCTACCAATGCCTCTACCTCTATATTCTTCCAGCACAGCTATGGAGATCAGATGTCCGACCCGTGTAGGAGCAGAGAACATATGCTTCATCTTGTCTATTATTCCGACCGATCCTTCTTCTAGCTCATTATATACGCCGAGTAGAACAGGATCTATAGTATATTCTACACGTGACATAGAGTAACCAACAATAGTGTCGTCAATTTCAGCCACAAAAAAGCTCTCTCCCCACTCATTTAGAATAGATAAGAAGAACCCATACCAATAGTTTTCCGGGAGAGATCTCATGTTCACTAACATGACCGACGGTAAGTCTTCTACTTTCGCTTTCCGTATTATGAATCCTGCCTTATTGTCTCGTGCTTTCAGGGGCTCTGAAATCACCATTACCTATACCACCACGGCGCAATAGAGTTTTGAACCACGAGTCTTCTGCTTATGATTCTTCAAGTATTTCATTTGAGGTAGTGGAGCGAATATAGATTACCCTGTTAACCTACTATTCAGATAGTGGTGCTAGTTATAGGGTAGAGCGTGATAATTGTTGACGAAGAAATCGCTATGGAGTAGGGAGGTGTGGCATCCTACTAGCGATATACATGGTAGCGTCAACAAGTATCTAGCAGGGAAATGTATAGTTGTAGGGCTCACTGGAAGCGTAGCGGTCTACAAATCGATAGATATGGCGAGATGGCTTATTCGTCGCGGAGCAAACGTAATATTTGCAGCCACGCGACCTGTGCTGGACTTTATAGGAGAAAAACTATTGTACTGGGCTTCTGGAGTGCCCCCGATAATAGATATGGGAGGGGAAGTAGAGCATATTTCGCTCATGCGTGGATGTGATGGCATGATTGTTGCTCCTGCAACTCTTTCAACGCTTTCAAAGATGGCGTATGGCGTCCTCGACAACCCTGTTAGTCTAATGGCGGTGTCCTTCGCGGGCCAAGGGAAACCAGTAGTTGTCGTACCTGCGATGCACTACAATATGATGAATAGTAGAGCGTTCAGAAGAGTAATAGACCTGTTAGTCCAGGACGGAATAAGAGTCATCCCTCCGATAATAGAAGAAGACGTAGCAAAATACCCTGATCCCGCGCTCGTAGGTAGAGCTGCTGCGGCTTATCTATCCCGGGGCGAGGATCTGCGTGGAAAAACGGTTCTAGTAACAGCAGGTGCTACTAGAGAATGGCTGGATCCTGTTAGGTTTATATCGAATCCCAGCAGTGGGAGAATGGGAGTAGAGGTAGCAGTTGAAGCATGGGCTAGAGGAGCTAGGGTTGTACTTGTCCATGGTGCCATGAAGGTCGAAGCTCCGCACTTCGTAGATCAAGTATGGGTTAACACGACTAAAGATATGCGGGAGGCTGTTGAACGGATAGTTGAGAATAATAAAATCGATATTATGGTTGCAACCGCTGCTCCAGCCGATTATACGCCTGAGAAGACAGTATCAGGAAAAATAAGGAGTGGAAAGATCCTTGAGCTAAAGCTTGTACCCACACCCAAGGTCGTTGAAGCGGCCTCTGGAAAAGTAGGATCTTTAGTAGTGTTCGCCGCAGAAACCGTTGAGTCCGTCGAGGACCTTGTTGATGCAGCTGGGGAGAAGATGGATAAGTACGGTGCAGATGTGGTTGTGGCTAATAACGTGGCGACGCTTGGAGCAGGTTTTGGTTCGGATTTTCTCGATGTTTTATTATTATGGAGGAGGAAGGATCGTGTTATAAAGGAAGTACTTGGGAAGATAAATAAAGAGATACTTGCTAGGAGAATACTAGATACAGTTCTTAACGTTGTAAGCGAAGGGTGATGGGGGTTGGCGGAGAAGATAACGATTAACGACGTTGTCTCGATAAATTACGAGAAAACAGCTGAGAGGATAGCGGAATTCATAGTTGATCAAGTAGAGAGTGCTGGAGCCAAAGGGGTAGTACTAGGAGTTAGTGGAGGAGTAGACTCCGCGACGGTGCTCTTCTTATCCGTAAAGGCTCTAGGCAAAGACAGGGTAACAGCACTCATAATGCCGGATGCTCTTGTAACGCCAAGTAAGGATGTCGAAGATGCAAAGAGTCTTACAAAGCTAGTAGGCGTAGAAACACACATAGTTAATATCTCACCTATAGTCGACGTCTACAAGTCAAGCCTACCAATATATGAGGACGAGGAGAAAGACAAGGTTCCTCTTGGAAACCTTAGGGCAAGGATTAGGATGACTATACTATACTACTATGCCAACAAGAACAACCTTCTCGTTGCAGGTACCGGTGATAGAAGCGAGATCCTGATAGGCTACTTTACAAAGTACGGTGACGGAGCCGTGGACATGTTGCCGATCGGTATACTCTATAAGAGCCAGGTGAGGAGACTTGCCGAGTATCTGGGAGTACCTCATGACATAGCCTTCAAACCGAGTAGTCCTAGGCTCTGGCCAGGTCAGACGGCAGAGGGCGAGCTCGGTATATCATATGATGAAATAGACGTCATACTCTACTCGATGTTCGACAAAAACATACCATTAGAAAAAATACCTGATTACACAGGTATATCGCTAGAAAAAGCGAGGAGGGTCTACGAGCTATACGTCAAATCCGAGCACAAGAGAAGAATGCCGCCAACACCTTCCCTAGACATCATTGCTAGGAGCTAGTATCTACTACTGCATCCAGTAAGAGAATGCCATGTCTGTGCAAGTCAGATCTACAAAGGTGCCTGCCGTGGCGTGGTGTGCATCCTCACCCCACCATATAACTTCAATTTTTGTCCCAGTGTATACAAGCTCCTATTTGTCAACTGGATCATTAGGTGTAGGAATAGCCGTCGAACCACGTTTTGAAACGTGTGTTCCAGGAGACAAGCCCCTAACTACATCCACTATGAGGAGAACTGCTTCAATCCTCGGAGTAGAAGACCATCCATCTATTATTAGAGCACCGCTTCCGCCGGCTAAAGGATACGCTGTAAGTGCCGCCTCAGCTATAACTTATGCTCTAGCACTAGTTTCAATGAATAGGCTAAGTTATATGGACGCTCTCCGGGCAGCACATCGTGCAGAGATAGAGGAGAGAACAGGACTGGGGGACGTATTATCGGTATCCTGCGGTATTGGAGTAGTTATAAGATACCAGCCTGGGGCTCCTGGAATAGGTAAGACAGACTGTATTATGTTTCCATCAAGTATCGAGATACTAGTTGTTGAGCTAGGAGAAGCCATGCATACCAGGGACTTACTGAGACAACGGTATATAGAGTATGGAAGAGATCTTGCTCTCAACTCAATAATGAGAATACGCGACGATAAGACAGTCGAGTCATTTATAGAGGAATCCCAGCGATTCACGGAGCAGATGAAGCTTCTAGCTACAACCGGCGTAGACAAAGAGTTTCTTTCCAGGATACCTGGGATAATCGGATATTATGTTAAGAAAAAACTGCTGGTGCTTTTTATCGAGGAAGACCAGTTTCTGGATGCGAGAGATATATTGTTGGCCGAGAGATATCATGTAAGGAGGTTAATGCCAAGCGAGCATGGTCCAAGGGTGTGGTGGAGTGACAGATATTCCCAAGTCCCATCCGAGATATCACTCACTGATGACAAGGGAAAAGATAGTTGAAGGATATAGGAAAGGAATAGTTGTACTACATGGACTAATAGCTCATGGACGCGGCGAAGCATTCGATTATCTGTTGGGAGAAAAAACTCATGGGTTCGCCGACCATGCTGAAAAAGTTGTCGCAGCATACCTTGTGGCATCCAACAGACCCATTATTAGTGTAAACGGAAACTATGCTGCATTAGCTCCCGAGGAGATCGCTGAACTCTCAAGAGTTTCTGGCGCCTATGTCGAGGTGAACCTGTTCCATAGAACAGAGGAGAGGATTGTAAGAATTTACGAGTTCCTCAGAGAGTACGGCGTAGAACGTATTCTTCCTCCTGATTGCGAGAAAACATATGTTCCAGGGCTTGAAAGTAAGAGGGGAATTGTCTGCAGGAAAGGTATTGCATCAGCTGACTTCGTGCTTTTAGCTATAGAGGATGGTGACCGTACAGAAGCACTTGTACGATGGGGTAAAAAGGTGGCTGCAATAGATCTTAATCCCTTCAGCAGGACTGCTCAGAAGGCTACGGTCACAGTTGTTGATGACGCGATACGGGCGACAAGGAACATTATTAGATATGTTGAGCAGTTACGTGAAGACAGGGAGGAGGCGATGAGACTTATCAACGATTATGATAATAAACTTGTATTGAAGCAGGCGTTTAAAGCTCTCCTCGATAGATTAGAGTTTGCTGTTAGTCGAGGAGTCTTGTAGTTATATTATTTCTTTTGAGCCGGACTGCTCCAGGCGATTTTCTCCCAGCTACAAGTGATTCTGCAGCGGAGATTATTGCTTCTGCCATTGCGATCTCTCTTGAGAGTTCGGAGGGATATTCGGCTGAGGCCTGCTCTAGGAACGATACTATGTGGGGGAGGTCTTCGAAGACTATCTGTCTGAGGAGCTTCTTTTCATATGATGATAGTCTTTTTCTTCGAGACAGGTTTTGCAGAGTCTCGAGTATTCTTTCGGGGTCAAGACTCAGGAACTGTATCCTGAGCATGCGAGCCCTGTAGTCCTCCTCGTATCTGTCTGATTCGTCTTCTTTTCCTTCGTACTCCTTTACTGCACGCTCTATTTCTTTTGGGTTGATTATACGCCACCAGTGTTGTGTTGATGAGCGATATGTTGTTTCTATTAAGCCGTATTCTTTTTCGAGTTTTCTTAGGAGTGGCGAGGGATTGTAGGATAGGCCGTATTTTTCTATAGCCTCTTTTACGTGTCTATAGGAGAAGTCTCCGAGCTCGGTTCCTGTCCAGGCGTGGGCTCGAGCCTCTAGTATTGCTTTTAGTACTAGGTAGCCTCTTTCTCCATAGCGTGCTATGAATGCCTTTGCCGGGCTTAGCTTCATTGTTTTGCACCGTTATTGTATGGGGTTAAGCGGCTTGGATGGCTCGAGCACTATTCGGAACCATGATACATTATTTTTGTCTGTTTCTCTGGGATTCTTAATATTATGCCTGGTTTCAATGGCTGATCTGGTTCTATAAGACAAGAAACGGCAAAAGTCTCTGTTACCTGCTATGAGGGGCTCCGCTGGTTGATCTATCCTCATTATCTCGGAGACCGCTATCCTCGCCATCGCCCCGGGATTATAATAGGATTGTTCGGAGTTTTTGAAAAAGGGTTATTGTAATGCTATTGTGTTGACGTCTTGGGATTATTTGTTGAGGCGGTTCTCTTTGCGAGCCATTTTCTTAAGGGTCTAAGCGTGAATACGTAGAAGAGTTCTTCGAAGAAGACGTATGTTCCTCTCAGTATTCCCTTCTCCTTGTAGGTTAGATAGATCCTTTTCCAGTCTATTGAGAAGATTATTCCGGTTACTATGATTGTTCCGACTGCTATGCCTACTAGTGCTAGGGGACCGTTAGCCGTCTCGGAGCCAAAGTATTTTTCTAGGAGTTCCCAGTATGTCATGCCTAGGAATAATACTAGAGCGGTGAGGAGGATTTTTCCTATTATGACTGCTGTTGCGAACCAGATTGGGTTAAATCCAGAGATTCCAAGAGGGATGTATAATACGTCGTCCGGCAGGGGGAGAGACGCGAATAAGAGTACTAGGAGGAATACTCCCCTCTTAGACTCGTTGATAACCCATGTGTACTCGTCTCTCTTTCTTCTAATGGTCTCGGATTTCCCTGCCAATACATTGCTTGTATAGAAGACGACTACCTTTCCTAGGCCTGCCCCCACTCCGGCGCTTATGACTACTATCAGTTGTTTTATTGGATCGTGGACAAGTGCCCCGTATGCCCCGACGAATGTTAAATATAATGCGGGAAACCCTGGTATAAGGTTCGTTATAAATGCCATTAGGAATAGTCCGGGCGGACCATATTTCTCTAGGCCCGTGAGTAGGCTCATGAGATCCATTTCGTTGCACCGCAAGCTATTTGTGGATGAGCAGTACTAGGTTGAGGGGCAGGCATTCATAGATGTTCCCGTCCTATTGTTCTCAATTATCCAGTAAAACAAGTGGATATTAAGCTGTTCCCTCACACTCGTTGCAGAGAGCACTCTGCTTCTAGGCTGTTAACGATCTATACGTTACATGGTATAGGGGTTCCTCTCGCTCCAGACCTTCGTCATTGCACGATGCTCGGAACGTCCCTGCCTAGACATCCCCCAGAGTTATCTATAACGGTCTCCTGCAGGTATAATCTTTATTTGGGGAGCTTTTTGACGAGTTGGATGATATTCGACGAGCTGGCAGATCGGTATGATAAGTGGTATGAGGAGCATAGAATAACGGCTGAGAACGAGCTACGCCTACTCAAGAGTATTCTGGGCACGGATCCTGGAAGGTGTCTAGAGATAGGTGTTGGAACTGGATGGTTTGCCAGCAGGCTTGGATGTAGATATGGAATCGACCCAGCATATAAGATGTTAGAGCATGCTAGTAGAAGAGGCATAGATGTTGTCTTGGGAAGAGGTGAGCGGTTACCGTTTCGTAGCTCAGTCGTCGATACTGTCTTATTGATAGTAACCCTGTGTTTTGTCGATAATCCACTAGTGTTACTAAAAGAAGCTACAAGGGTCCTGAGAAAAGAAGGACGACTCATAGCATGCATTGTACCTAGAGACTCGGCATGGGGCAAACATTATACAAAGAAGGGACAAGAGGGACACGTGTTTTACTCCAAGGCAAAATTCTACACTGTCCAGGAAACAATATCGCTGATCCATTACACGGGCCTGAGACCGAGATTAATACACGGTATACTAACCTATGGTCCAGCCGACAATCCTGTTCCAGAGGAGCCACGCAAATATAGGGGCGGGGAAGGATTCGTATGTATAATGGCGGGACAATGACGAGGCTCGAAAGGGCGGATAGACCCCGTCCACACGAGGACGGCTCTTCTAGGTGAAGACCCCGCGCAGGGCCGAGCCCGCCGCATCCACCAGAACCAATACTTTATCCCCTCCAAACCAAACCTACTATTAATGGCCCGCGGCTTCCCGGCGGCGGCGCGGGGAGGACGCGGGGCAAAGCCCCGAGGAAGAGCGTCCATGGATGACTCCTACAGCCTCCAGCCGCGGGCACAACTCCATTCTCAAAGAGCGAAGAACACCTCGAAAGAGACCCAACAAGCCTATACAATCCTGGTTGCACGGCACCGCCCCGCACCCCGAAACAGGTATAAATCATGTAGCCAGGGGTTATCCACGTGTTACGGTAATACTAGAACCCCTCATACCGACCCAAAAACATTATATCCCCTCCCCGACATACAGACTACTCTCGGCGCGCCGGGGTGAAACACACAACACGGCGCGCCGGAAACAATTACGCTGAGATATGGGGGCCTGAACACCCCCGGGAATCTATCCCGGGGAAGTTCAGGCCTGACATGGGGCTCCGAGACAAGCCCGCCTGCTAGCCCGGGCGGGCCTGGGCCCACGAATAGGCGGCCCACGGCTGCGCCCAGCCCTCAGGCTGCGGAGGCAGCCGCGGCCGTAACTCCGGTTGATCCTGCCGGACCCGACCGCTATCGGGGTAGGGCTAAGCCATGGGAGGCGAACGCCCAGCCGCCGCTGGGCGTGCCGAACGGCTGAGTAACACGTGGCTAACCTACCCTCGGGACGGGGATAACCCCGGGAAACTGGGGCTAATCCCCGATAGGCGGGGAGGCCTGGAACGGTTCTCCGCCGAAAGGGGCCACGGGGGTTCGCCCGTGGTACCGCCCGAGGATGGGGCTGCGCCCCATCAGGGTAGTTGGCGGGGTAATGGCCCGCCAAGCCGACGACGGGTAGGGGCCGTGAGAGCGGGAGCCCCCAGATGGGCACTGAGACAAGGGCCCAGGCCCTACGGGGCGCACCAGGCGCGAAAACTCCGCAATGCGGGCAACCGTGACGGGGTTACCCCGAGTGCCCCCGTTTGGGGGCTTTTCCCCGCTGTAAACAGGCGGGGGTAATAAGCGGGGGGCAAGTCTGGTGTCAGCCGCCGCGGTAATACCAGCCCCGCGAGTGG
>WAOU01000021.1 GCA_015521095.1 Desulfurococcales archaeon
ATACGAGGATATCTGGGGAGGGCTGAGGGGCTGGTATCGGTTTGAGGCCCGTGTACTCTCCTAGTTACCCAGGCCGTGCACGTATTCTTCTAATACTTCCATGTAATCAGTGCGTGAAATACGGTGATTACAGTCTATGTCCTAATTGGCGAATAATACTTCGTGACATCTGGGAATACGTGGACTATGGCATAATAGATCTCGCGGCTATTGACAGCTGTAAACCGGGGATTGTCCCTTGGGGGGAAGAACGTGACCTAACGTGGTGCGATATCTATCCAAGCTATCTTCTTTACTATCATAGGGAGCCTTGGAGACGTGGAATATTGTTCAATCATGTATATAGTGATCTGAGAGATCTAGTTTCACGTTATAGGTATATAGTATATTATGTCAACGTGAAGGCCTATCGAGAAGTCCTCGACAAAGCCAGAGAAAAAATAAACACGGATAGAATTATCTTTGCTGGGCCATCGAGACTTGATCCCTTATCGTATAGAAGTAGAAGAGAGCGTGCCAAGCTAAGGGGTATAATAGATCGTCTCAGGGAGAGTGTGCTAAGCTGAATTTTTCCTAGTTCATGGAGGATACTGGCTGTATATAGTATTGATCAGTATTACCATGTGATTGTTACTTGTATTGAATATAGGCTTGAATACTCTATAATAATAGTTTATTTTGTTCCACGAACCTTTAATATAGTGGGAGAACTGTTTGAGCACGATTCTAAAGGTTCCAGAGGAGCCGGTAGAGATAAGGGTAGCTTTGAGAGCTCTTCTCGAGGCTCAGGGGGGCAGAGCGAAGTATATAATATTCGCCGGGAATAGGCTTGCGAAATATCTCTGGGACCACTGGAAGGATGATTTACACAGGATGAACCTGAGGTGGCAGAATCTCCTTAAGAGCCTCTCACGCCATGCAGGAGAAGCCATAGAATGGATTATGGGGGAGAGAAGCTGGTCGGACTTCGTCGAGGTAATAATAGCTGATCTCGAGGCGCAGTCCACAGGTAGAAGCATTATCAAGGAAAGACGCAAGAAAAAGACCCTGATGGACTTCCTCTAATATTCTTAACCATATACCTTGCCCGACTCTTACTGTTCTCCTCTGACAGGCCTTAGCCTTTCCACCATTATCAGTAGTGGGATCCTCCTCTCTGGAGCAGCTAGACCTGTTAGTAGGGCTTCACCTCTACTTGGCTCGAGTTCGGGGAGCCTGTCTATGATCTCAGCAGCGGCACTTTCGACGCCCCGCTTTATGCTTGCGAGATCCTCTGGATTAGTTGTTCTCAACAGTATACTTGTCGCTGTTTGACTTAGTATGCTGGAGTCTACGAAGCTTGGCCTTTGTGTCACTAGCCACATGCTCAGGCCCCATTTTCTCCCTTCCCGTGCTACGCGTAACAGAGCGTCTTTGCTGGATTTCGATATTCCTGCAGGAGCTAGGTTATGGGCCTCCTCTACTACAAGAACCGTTAATCTGTCGGGATCATAATTTCTGGCATGCCTGTAGAATAATCTTCTTATCGTTAATCCGAGGAAAGTGTCTACGTCTCCGACGCTTGGAGGAGCTAAATGAACAATAGAAAATCCTGTCATTAATCTATTCATTAGTATATCAAACACTATGGTGTCTATCATATCGCTCGTCATTGTTGATAGTTTTTTTAATCTTCTAACTATACCATACCTAGTATTCTTATCTATTTTTATCGTTTTTGAACTCACATAGAACAATAGATCGCTAAGCATTTGTTTTAATCTATCTTTATAGCGATCGTCGTTTAAAACTTTACATATGGCAGATGTTTCGTTATCCTTAAAGGGATCAGCAACTTTCCACTTGTAAGCTTTCCATGCAATATATCTAAACAATGAGTAGTATAGATCCTTATTTCTTCTGTCAAGGAGTAAATTAATCATAATATCCTTTGAAGGTAATCCGTATTTATTAGTTATTTCTTTATTCGATAATAATTCCCTAAGTTTTATAGGATCCGGTACATTTAATTCGCAAGTGATTAAGAAAATTTTCAGTATTCTTTGAACAGTTTCTTTAACATTAGATACTTTCTCTAAATTATCCCAATTTCTAAATATAGAGTATAATAATCCTACTCCATATATATCCTCCCCGTGGTATAGATCAAGTATACCTGCAATCTCGTTTATTATTAACTCGAAATACTCGCTCTTTGTACCGCTTAATTCTATCATTACGTCCATATTCATAAATCCTGGGAGCGGCATACCTAATACTAGAAACCTAGAACTTTCTACTATGCTTGCAAAATTATTGTAATTAATTTTTGCCTTATTCCCACTTACATTATACGCATGACAGGAATAGGGGCTTATTCTTTCATACAATCGTTCGTAAGGAAAGACAACTAGTAGGTCTAGATCCTTGTTCAATCTAGAACTCAGCTTACATGCAAGATCTCTCATATTGTTCCATATGTCTTTTCTAGTTTCCTCCCAATGGCCTCTTGTAGTCTCATAAGGTACAATAATAGTTACTTTTTCTGGAACAGAGGGATCCTCCACAAGAGAATTGTAGCTACTTGGATCTAGCACAGCATCTAGTAGAAAAACAGTATTGCGGTCATCGTAGGGGTAACCTGTGTACTCCCCTGCAATGTCGAAAACTACTATTCCACCCTTAGGTTTATGCATGAGATTTCTTCTCTGACTTATCTCAAAGACTAACCTCTTTACTGTCTCTGTTTTACCGCCTCCTGTTTGAGCTAAAATACTCAGATGCGTGTTCAATTTTTCTGGGTTAATATAAATTCTAACTTGATCGGCTAAACTTAGTTTTCCTACATAAATACCTTTTGACTCGTAGTCTTTGCCGAGACTATGATGGATAATCTTCTCTAATCTTATAGGATCTGGTTCTATAATACTTGAGAAGGGTCGTGGTGGTCTCTCGTATGGTGATAAACGTTCAAGGTCTTGGTGACGTGTTATTTCTCCGAGTACTCTTAGCTCTACTTTCATTATACTGCTCCACTTTATTAGCTGGTGTGTTGGGCTGAGTAGTTCTAGGAGTACGCGGTTTGCGTCTTGGAGGCTTGTCTCGCTAAGACTCTGGTAGAGTTTTCTTAGTCTTTCAACGTCGAGCGCGGGATGTGGGGTTTCTTCTTCTACGTTCACGATCATTGCAAGGTATCGTTTTCTCTGGCTGTTGTCTTCTATCTCGACTATTGTGCCGTACTTTACTATTGCTTCTGCTGGTC
>WAOU01000022.1 GCA_015521095.1 Desulfurococcales archaeon
AAGGAGAATACCGGAAATGAAGAGAGAAAAACACATAGTCGAGACAATAGCCGCAATGGCTAGATACAATCCCTTCTTCGAGAGAGCAGGATTCAAATATATGTGGGACACAGCCAGTGGCCGCCCAGTACTAATGTATCCACTGACGGAGAAAGCACAAGAATACATTAGAAACTACCTCGAGAATGATCCCCTAGGTTCACAGCATAAAGGAGTACTGTACAAGCCAAAGTACAAGCCGGCTCCACCACTTCAAAAACCTATCAAGCTCAAAGGCGTTGTAAAATCATATAGAAACACTCTATCACTGGAAGGCCTCCCAGAGAACGTAGCCGAAGCACTCAGATCCTTTGGAGTAGAGAAACGAATAGTTGAGAGATACGTGTTAAGAGACGTAAATCTAGATATTGATCCGGGCACAGTGAATGTCTTGATAGGTATAAGCGGTGCAGGGAAAACAACACTACTCAGAATGATAATAGGAGCAGCCAATAATATTGACGATCCCGCATATAAGCCTGATGAAGGCGAAATAGAGGTTCCCGAAGGAGCAAAGCTCTCGGCATATCTACCGGGAGAGATTGAGCCAAAGTTCGGTGATAGAAGCCTGCTAGAAGAAATAACCTCCATAACGGGAGATGTAGTCGAAGCCCTTGAGGTTCTTAGCGTAGCCGGTATTAGTGATGCAGTCCTATATAGGGCCAAAGTCTCAGAGCTCAGCACTGGTCAAAAAGAGCGAGCTAAGATAGCGGCTTTACTGGCGCAGAAACCTAACATCGTCATAATAGATGAGTTTACTGCACACCTCGACCCTACAACTGCTAGATGGGTCGCCGGGAGAATAGCGAAGATGGCCAGACAACACGGTATAACGCTAGTTCTCGCAACGCATCGAAGAGAGGTGCTCGACGCGCTAAACCCAGACAAGCTAATACAGGTCGGTTATGGGGGAGTAAAGGTGATAACACGTGAAGAGCTATAGTGGAGACATACTCGCACTAGCCGAGGAGTGCAGTGATATCCTAATGCATTACTATAGCCCAGATACTGTTAAGAAAGTTGAAACAGAAGTCGTATCCGAACCTAACATAGGAATTGATAGTGATCGTGTGGACGTCTACGTGAAGAGTATAAGAGAGGTCAGCCTCGACGAGTTACCGATAATAAACAGTATATTGCTAGCTCTCCAGGATAAAAGAACAGTCTTCTACGAGTATGAAAGCATAAGGATAAAAGAGCCTAGACACAAGGTCCTCTCAAAGCTCATATCTAGGAGCCTTAAGCTAGGCGTACCAGCAATCGTCGTTATGCCAAGCGCCCTACCCGTGTCGCTCCTGAATGCCCTAAACGAGGATGTTTTACAATTACTTGACGAGAGCCTATATATGAAGATCAACGTGACTTATGAGAATTACTTTTATCTTCCGGCCAGGGAAAAGGCGAGTTCGATAGAGCTAGTTGCCAAGGATAATAGTAAGAGTAGTTATGAGAGGGTAGAGTGGCTAAGCTCTGAAGCCCCTAAGAGAGGTATCGAGATAAAGAGAGTATTGTACTTGCCGGATAATAGGAGTATCTTCGATTATACTCTTGGCGCGGGCCCCCAGGGTATATATGAGCGCGTGCCAGTCAACAAGTTAGCCTTATACATACTGGCCTTATCCAAGTGTATAGGTTTTAGCGGTCTCGAAATGATATCGAGGATAGAGAAGAGTACCCATTTATTATATGCAGTTAACCTCGATTATGAGACACTCAGCAAGATCCGTGAAAACGTATCTCAGGCTTACAGGATGCCACCTCTCGGATTATTATTCTCAAGTATGAGGATTGGCGCGTCAAAGGTATTCTCGGAAATAATATCGAGGCTCCTCTAGTCTTCTATCTCGGGTTCCTCTACTATCTTCTTCCCTGCTATAACCTGGTCGACGCTGTGGATTATGCATCCTAGTTCTTCGAGTTTCTCGCTAACTTGGTTGAAGTTGATGTCGGTTCCTTCAATAGTCATACTTAGAGTAACGGTCTCAACATCGATTTCTTTTACAGTTACGTTTACGCCTTCTATTCCTGGTAAGCTTGCCACTTCTCTACTGACATCTATAATACTAAGACCCTTCAGAGGCTTGAGAATGTCTAGAACTATTCTTCGTATAGGTGCACTCATTCTCTATTTCCCCAATGCTATATCACTGTTACCTGGAAATTTAAGGGTTAATAGCCTGTTGTCTCATCATTGCTTCTTCAAATGCTTTTTTGATCTCCTCTGGGACCTCTACGGGTCTCCTCTTAACCGGGTCGAATGCCACTGTAATGATATTGCACACGGCGCTGGGGACGCCAAGGCTCGTATTGTAGATTTTGTATCTCCATCTTATGCTGCTCCTACCAATCTCTATGCCTATGATATCGACACGATATCGGTCATGGACCCTTAATGGAGCATGGTAGTCACACTCTGCGTGTACCCGCGGGAATATTATGTCGAGTCTACCCTCAAAATCTATACCGAGCTTAGATAAACCTGTGAAGAGGAATTCTTCTTCTGCCTTCTCACAGTATTTGAAGAAACTCGTGAAGTGAGCAATATGTGCGGCGTCGCTCTCACTCCAATACACTCTGCCCTCAAGACTGAAGATTGGCTTATCCTCGCTCAATGTATCTTCTCCTCCACTCTTTATCGTCTCCGGATATACCTACAATAACTTCTAGCCCAGTCAAATTAGTGATATAATCTAATACATATGCAGCTATAACTATTATGATCATTATTAATACACTTAAGCTATCTATTAATTATCTCCGTTTTACTCGACTAGGTGTCGTGGAAGGAATAGCGTTTTTCCATTTATTCTTAGAGATAGAATATCTATACCGTACGCAGAGCGCAGAACATCTTCTCCTAGATTTCCGGGCCTACCATGGAACATGACTTCTCCTCTCCTCAGAACAGTCACAGTATCAAACAATCCTGCATAGTATATCTCGTGAGTCGTTACAAGTGTAATCGCATTGTTCCTAACCGTGTATTCCCTAACTATTCTAAATACTCTTTCCTTGTTACTAATGTCAAGGAAGTTAAAGAGCTCATCCAATAACAAAATCCTAGGTCTACGGGCTAGCACCCTAGCGGCACATACTAGTCTCTGTTCGCCGCTACTCAGGGTAGTGAATCTTCTGCCCAAAAGCCGAGATATACCGACTAGCTGGATCGCTTCCTCGACTGCTTCGCTCTCATCTTCGATAGAGGAACCATATAATCCGGCCTCTATAACGTTCTCAACAGTAGCGAGCGGATCCACCTCTGGTAGAGCAGGAAGATAACCTATCATGTCACGGATCTTATCTGGCTTATCGCCACAAATAGTAACGATTCCCTTACTGGGTGACAGGATACCCGAAAGAACCTTCAGCAGGGTAGTTTTCCCGGCTCCATTAGGGCCGAGGATAAGATGCAGTCCTTTTTCAACCGTGTATTTGTTGACATAGAGTATTCTAGTTCCATTCATTGATACTTCTAAGTCTTCAACTGAAACTCGACATTCTTTATATGAGGTCTTAGCCATCTTGTCTCTCACCATCCAGTTTTCCGCGACAGATAGAATAGTATGGGTCCTCCGAAGAGAGCGGTGACAGCGGTCAAAGGTATCTCGCCATTAAACGATAATGCCCTTACGACTAGGTCGCTAGCTATAGTGGATGCCATCCCGAGCATGATACTGGCATAGAGTACTGTTGAGAACCGGCTACCATATATTAGTCTAGCCGTCCATGGAGCGGCTAGGCCTATGAATCCTACTGGTCCAGCAAGGGCTACAGCCCCGACCGCAGAGAGGCTTGCAAAAATTATCGTGTAAAGTCGTACCTTTTCAACGTCAACACCCATGGACTTAGCAGTACTATCTCCCAGGATCAGTGCATAGATACTTCTCCTATACAGGAACAAGTATGAAATAGACACCAGGGTTAGAATTACTGTTACCAGGAGATAAGTCTTGAGGACGTAAGCAACGGTTCCGAACAACCAAGTAAACGATACCATTTGAGCCTCTGGAAACGTGTTTATCATGATGATGATTAAACCGAAAAAAGAGTAGCTAACTGATACACCTGCAACTATAAGGCTTGTCGGTCCACTCTTCACGTATGCTCCTATACCTGCAACGACCAGGAATGCCACGATACCCCATAAGAGTCCATACAAGTAGACTGTGCTGGGCGAGGGCCCACTGGTAATAAGAGCCAATACAACTCCAAAGGCAGAGCCTGTAGACACTCCCAACAAATACGGATCAGCAAGAGGATTCCGAAGCGAGAACTGATATGCGAGCCCAGCAGAGCCAAGAGCAGCGCCGACAACTAGTGCAGCGAGGGTCCTGATAAACCGATATGTTAAAACACCATTATTATCGCCCTGGATCCAGCTCGCTATTTCACCTAATCCAACTGTACCTGTGGTTCCATATGCTAGACCGAGCATGAACAGTATAACCACGGTGAGTGGGAGTATGGCTAGGAGGAAAACAATATTCTTCATATCCTGCTCAGCCCTCTATCATAGTAGCGAATACCCATCCAGTTTGAGATTTATGGTGCGGGGAATGATATGGCCGGGAATTCCGTTATGCAGCTCGGTATTTCCGCAGAGGTTGCATTGTAGAGTTCGGGATAGACAATGTATTGTAGGAGCAGTAATCCGTCGGCTAGCCTAGGGCTAGGCCTATTCAGCAGGTTCGTTAGAGGATACTGTATACAATAGACTCTCCCTTCCTGTATTGCTGGGATCGAGGTATAGTCAGGGCCGAGGGTCTCGTTTAAGTAGGAGAGGAAGGAGTCGACGCTTATGCCAGTCAATATAATAACGTCGGGAGACGCCGATAATAGGTCCTCTGGGCTAATGCTAGCCCATCCGCTATAGTTGGCGAAGGCGTTTACTGCTCCTATCTGTTCTAGACCCGCTGCCTGGAATGTTCCATTTCCTGCGATGAATATGGGGTTGATCCATACTATGATTCCTACTTTTAGGGGCTCAATGTTTTCAGCCGCTAGCTTTAGTGTTAGGATCTTGGATTCAAAATCTGCAGCTACCTGGGAGGCCTTGGCTATGTCTCCTATGGCTTTTCCTGTTAGAAGGATTGATGTTTTTACATCATATATCGTGCTCTGTGGAAGTAGTATCATTGGTATTCCTCTAGCCGATAAGATTTCTTTGATCTGGCTATGGGAGGGGACATTATCTAGTCCTATTACTAGGTCAGGCTGTAGTGATAGTATTGTTTCGATGTTGGGTGTGAAGAATCCTCCCACGTCTGTTATCGTTCCGTTCTGAAGTGCTTGAGCTACTTCTGGTGGCCAGTCTGTATAGCTTGTTGCTCCTACGAGTCTATCGGTTGCGTTCAGGTAGTATAGTATTTCTACTATGCTTGGAGCGAGTGCCACTATTCTCTCTGGCTTTGCGGGTATTATTACTTCGTCGCCGGTGGCATCTACTACTGTTGTGGGGTAGAGTAGGGATTCTACTTGGGATTCTAGGCTCTGAAGCTTTTCTTGTAGGGTTTGGATCTGTTCTAGCAGACTCTCTATCTGTTGTCTCGTTGTCACATTTGTTGTTGCAAGGGTCTGGTTTAGTACTGTTAGGCTTGCCTTGATACTGGATATCTCGTCTGCTAACTGGTATAGATCGTCTGCTGTTGGGCTATTTTCTAATTGTTGGTTGATCGTGTTAATCTCGTCTGCTAGTGTGTTTACTTGCTGGGCTAGTTGGTCTAGGTTTCCTAATTGTTGGTTCATGTTGTTGAGTTGTTGCTGTATGTCTGATGTTGTCTTGTTTATTTGGGTTATACTGTATATTGAGATTGGGAGTGTTATTAGGGCGATTATTATTGCTGCGAGTGCGAGTTTATCCATTGTAATGCTGGACACGGTATCCACCAAGGGCTTAGAGGGACAGGAACCAGTATAAAACATTCATATGTAAAACACCGAGATATAACGATCAAGAGAGTAGAAGAGGGCCTAGACAGATGCAAAACAATACGAGGCTCCACACGTTTTTCGAGTAACCAAGCCCTTGACTTCTAGATAACGTAAGTGAGCCAAGGCTTCTCCCATAGCGAAGAACCTCTCTGCATATGGATACTCATTCCAACTAGAGTACCGGACTCTCCACTTAATACGTTTAGCTATCTCGTATCCTGTAAGGCGACCCTCCTTTCTTAGAATCTCGAGTATTTCTCCAAGCCTAGTCTTATGATGTTCTAGGATCTCGTTTATACGTCTGACCGGATCAGTGATGTCTTCTCTATGGCCAGGATGGATTACTTTAACGCCTAAGTTCTTGATCCTATATAGTGTATCGAGATAGTCTTTTAGCGGGTTATCTCTCCAGTCATGAATCGTTACATGAGGAGTTATCCTCTCCAATACAACATCTCCACCGAACAGCTTGGATCCATCACTTGACAACAGCCCTATATGTCCAGGAGTATGACCTGGTAATTCAATAACCCGGTATTTCTCCTTACCTAACGTGATCTCATCATCTTCTCTTAGGAGGTTCCATTCAACGTCGATAAGCTCTCTATAGGTATCTGCCAGCCTCACTGCTGGATGATTCTTGAATATTGTTTCAGCTTCTTCTCTGCTCATACCATGCTCTATAAACAAGCGGACAGCTCCGCGAACAAAGGATTCAACACCCTTCTCTATTACCTTATAGTCGCCTGCACCGATGAATAGCCTTGCGTTACTTAACCTGTGTAGGAAAAGTGACATTGTACTGTGGTCGACATGGAAATGTGTGATATAGATGTTTCGTATATTGCATGGATTAAGGCCTCCGCGTTTCAGAACTGTGACAAAACTTGTTATACTTCTACCAGAAAGGATGCCGGAGTCGACGAGATCGAGTGATCCGTCGTCGGAACTGAAGGCGTAAACGTTTACTGCTCCGAGACTCTTTATTGGAAGCCATACAGGTACCTTGTACAATATCCACGCCCGTGTCAAACAGGGGCATGGTAATAGTCTATAACTGTTAGCGGCTTTAGCTAGAATATTCTATGTGATACCGGTATCCCACCATGTTATGATAAGGGAGTTTTATAAGGATCCTATGCATCGAAGATGCATAAGTCCAACGAGATAAAAATAGGGGGAGGATTGAAACAATGATAACGGAAATAATACTACTATACGGACAAATAGTAGCGATAATGAATCCATTCACAGCACTAAACAACTATCTAACACTAACAGAGACAATGGAGAAAGAAGAAGCATTAACAGTCCTAAAACACGCTATGCTAGTAGTACTCTTCCTAGGCTTAACATTCACAGTAGCAGGCAGGCTAATATTAGAATTCTATCACCTTAGCCTAGCCAGCCTACGTCTGGGAGGAGGAATCCTCCTTTTATACATATCGATAGACATGCTTAGTGGACAACCAAAGACAAGGAGCGTAGAAGGAAAAGAAGTAGCAGTAGTTCCACTAGCGACGCCAATGATCGTGGGACCAGGAACAATGACTCTGCTAATCCATCTAGGAACAACAAGCCCCATAATACACGTAATAGGAGCATTCTTACTCTCACTAGCCACGATCGCGTTCTCCCTTAGAGCAAGCCACTTATTTAAACGAGTACTAGGAAGAAACGGTATAAAGGCAATGGCAAGATTCATGGCACTGATAATTGCTAGTGTGGCGGCTGAGATGATTCATGGTGCGATAATAGAATGGCTTAATCAGTAATTTTCTAGTTTCTAGTAATTAGAAATTGTATGAGGGTAAAAAGAACAGACAAAATAAATGTTTATGTTTTAAACTATATATTTAAGAGATCTAAGGATTTTAACGTTATGGTAGAGATCCTATGTTTCCAAGGTCTGCTGTGTTTGTGCTGTAGTATAGTGTTATGCTGAATGTGTCTGCTGTGTTTAGTGCTGTTCCCTCTGATACCTGGAACTCGAATACGAAGTCGTAAGTGTTCTGGTCTGTGAGGACTATGGTGCTGCTACATCCTGATGTTGTTAGGCTTAGTGGAGATATTGCGGGATCGGTTGTGTCTAGGTCTACATAGGTTCCGCCTGTTACGTTGTAGAGGTATAGGTTAGCTGTTGTATAGTTTGTTGCTGGTAGAGGAGTTGTTACACATATTTGAGCATAATAGTTTCCGTCTCCAGCTATGTTGTCTACGATGTTTAGCACATCGAAGTAGTAGGTCGGAGCATAGGTTGGGTGTAGCGTTATTGACGCTGTATAGTTTCCGGTTATAGTTACACTAATGGTGTTTCCTCCTAGATCAGCCCCACCAGCGTTTGTGCCACCCGCGAATGATATAGGGGCAGCGGTGCTTGTTGATGTGGCTTCAAAGTTATAGACTACTAGTACTCCTGCATAGCTTACTAGGGCGACAGTTAGTAGCAGGGATGCGAGCAGTATGATACTTCTCTTGGCTTTCACTTCTCTTCACCTGTTTTTATTATTCTTCATGTAGTGATTCTTCATTAGTAGTGATTTCTGGTTGGAGTTTTTATTTTTGGAAAAACTATTTAAACCACATTCCTGGTATCACCCCGGCGCAGCATAGACGAAGGTATCATCCTTATATCAACGATAAAATCCTATGATAAAACACGGTAGATAAACCGGATACAGTTCGATGAAAACCTAGTTTCACATATCATTACATCAATGATATCAGGTGCCACACAATGATGAAATCATCACACAACGATAACGAGGCACACCTAGAGGTCTAATGACGTAACGTGGTGTTCTATAATGAATAAAAACAATTACCGCGGAAAAATACCAGTTACACTAGTCGGAATAGCTATTGCACTCAATATTCTTAACATATATCTATACAAAAGAATAATCACCAATGGACTACTTTCAATAGAAGTATCCGTACTAGACACAGTACTAAGTATCCTAGGAAATAGGCAAACGTTAGAATCAGCTTATCTCATCAAACTCCTCTACGAATCACTCATACTAATAGAGATAGGACTATTCATAATACTACTCATTCAGGAATGGTTGAACACCAGCAAGTTCTCGAAATTCGTAGTCGCATACATTATAATGGATCTAACCGCGTTACAGGTAGGCCTAACCTACAGGGTAAACTCCTTGTACCTAGGCTTTGTGAATAGTTTCTCAGATATTAAGCTGGGAGGAGCACAAGCATTTCTACCTACGTTAAGTCATAGTACCACTATAATTCTCCTACTCGCACCATTATCGTTCCTAATGGTAGCCTATGCTTTCTACGGCTATGAATGGGTCGTTTCCGCCGAGGATATAGAAAAAGAAGAAGAAAGCGACTATGAAATCTACATATACGCAGTCATCATCATAGGATTAATCATGTTCATCCCATTCTCCCAAGTAATAATACAGTTTCCAAACGTAAACTATCCAGGTTACACGCTTAGGAATACCGGAGACGCCATTATTATATCAAGGCAAATACTGGGCGCCAATCTCACACAACTCAATGTATGTTCAGACAATCTCTACGGGATAAACCTAACAAGTCTACAAGAGTACTACATTATTAGACCAAGCCAGGAAGCAATAGAAAACGCCCAACTATATGGAAAACCACTCATCATCAACGTGACGATAACAGGTAAACTCATATATAATGATAACTATGCTGGAACATTCATCTACAAGACAAGGCTAAAAGTTCCTACACCGAAACCAGTATTTAATGTCTCCTTCAATAATAACACTCTAATACTGAAAACAGAGAACTATCCATGCCACGGTGTAAAAAAGATTGAGATAACACCATATCTTGATTCAGAGACTCCCCTCAACAAAACAGTATATTATATTGCATGCCCCTACCTATTTTACAGGACGGATGCCCCAATAGTAGCATTGAATATATCTTATCAGTACTTGGGAGATCTATTATCATTTAGCTTCTACATTGAGGAAGGGTCGAATAAAACGATAGAAGTACAACCCTAATAGAATTCACCAAGTCACTAAAGTCTATACTGGTAATCTAACATAGAGGTTTCCACTACGTGACAACCTTATATATATGATTCCCTTGTGCTTCTCTATCTTTAAGCCGAGGCCGGAAAGGTCAATCTCAAGAATACAGGGATAACCCATTACGTCTCCCAGGTTTACCACGAATAAACCGTTATGATAATGGTAGGGTACCGCTCCACCTCCGCGTAGAAAATATGATTTTATCCCACATTGATCTTCCGGGAGGACTATGTCTATGTGCGGATATCTGATACCACGACATGTAGCAGGATGATAGAATGCCTCTAACCGTATAGGTGTATCTACGGATCCTTTCAAATAGGCTCTCACACTCTTCTTCGGACAGCTATTCATACTACGTTATCCTCCTCGGACCCATATTCTATCCCAGGGGTGTTTTCCTGGTAATACCTTGTCTCTCACTATACCCTATATCTAGTCCTTAAGTGTATAGGTTGGGGTAGCCCGAGTTGGAAATGGTTTCAGAACGAGGAGAATACCGTGTAATGACGAGAGGCTTCAGACACGCAATAGACGCAAACCTATCGGCGGCAGCCGCTATGATAGCTTATTCTCTGGCAAGCGGATCTAATCCCGCCCAGTTTATTCATGTAGACTGGGCTGTCTCAATACTTCTCGCTCTCTCCGGGATAGTCGCGGGGCTACCCTCATGGCTAATAATAGCCTCTAGCGTTCCCGGAGTAGTAATAGATCAGGCGTTCACGCAGAGTCACGTATTCATCTATATGCTTGTTGCTATGAGAATTTGGAGAGTCTTATGGAACCTTAACTGGTTCGCTAGCCAGGCAAGCAAGATAGGCAAGGAGATAACGGTATTCGCTACACAGGCTACCCTAATGGCGATAGTGATACTCTTCGGAGGTGCGATCAGCCTATACGTGGTCGAGAAGGACGCTCCTGGATCAATGATCCACAGTTTCTGGGACGCGCTATGGGCCAGTATCGTCACGACGACTACAGTAGGATACGGAGACATAACCCCGGTAACATCAGCCGGCAGACTCGTCACTTCGTTAATGATGATATTTGGAGTAGGCCTCATAATGTTCCTACTCTCCCAGATGGCATGGATAATAGCAAGAATGACCGCACAAGAAGAACTAGACGCTCATCTACCACCACTCGACAGGGAAAAGATAAAACTATTACGAATACTTGAAGAAATCGAGTTCCTCGATGATGACGAGTTCCTCATGGTAATGCACAGGCTAAACACTATAAGACTACTAAAAAGACTAGGCTCACAAGGCCCAAAGACCCCTATAGACACGCTAGACCAGGACGAAGAAGTAAAAGTAACAATATCTCCCAGCGCAAAAGACACAAACTAATATTATTATAAACGGAATCCTCACAATCAACTTCCTATACACATCGACTAATATACGGTCCTCAACACGTTATTCTTCAAGGGTGAAGGATTGGACAAGCGGACATTATTCTTAATATTGATCCTAGAAGACAAGGTAGAAATAGTAGAATACCCAGGCCAGGTCATGACCCCGCCATCAATGATACTACTTGCTGAACCCACTACAGGAAAAGTCTATCGATACGTCCTCAAGACCAGCGAATCCTCCCAAAAGCCAAAGACTGAGCATATGCTTGTGGTAGTATTAGATCAGATGTTCCATGGATTCGGAAAAATAATACGACGCGAAGTACCAGGTGAGGTCCTAGTAGTAGAGATCTTGGGCCGAGGAATAAAGAGCCCCTATGAGCAAGAAGGCGTCCTATACTGGCCCGCACAGGACGATTACGATGTTATGAAAGCAGTAGAAGATCTCGCCAAGAAACACGGAAGAGCAGTGTTATTTACTGGAGATAAGAAGCTAGCCAGGCAAACAAGCATGCTTCTATCAGGTCTAGGAGTAGAGGTAGGGTATATGCCTCCTAACGAGTATCCGGGCAAGGAAGCTATAGTTAGATCAATGCTCCAGAAAATAAGGCTCCTACTCGGAAGAGAGTCCTTATAAGCCTCAAACCATGACACGTATACGATGGGCTTATAATGCATGGCTCGTGGAAAGGAAGAGACGTTATAAGCATTCTCGATTTCTCCCTAGATGATCTCGAAGAACTCTATAATCAGGCAGACAAATACCTGGAAAAAATACGCGCCGGGACTCCTCTCAGAACACTAGAAGGACTCGTAATATCACTTGCGTTCTTCGAACCAAGCACACGTACCAGGATGAGTTTCGAGACCGCGGCTAAACGACTCGGAGCCAACGTCATAGGATTCACGGCGGCAGCAGGGACAAGCTTGGAGAAGGGAGAGAGCTATGCCGACACCATACGGATGCTCGACGGTTACAGTGACTTAATAGTTCTAAGGCATAAGTATGAGGGAGCGGCGAGATTCGCCGCCGAGATAGCAGAGCACCCTGTCGTTAACGGGGGAGACGGTAAACAGCATCATCCAACACAGGCATTCATCGACCTATACACCATAAGGAAGCTGAAGCAAAGACTAGAAGGCCTGAATATAGGGGTACTAGGCGATCTCCGATATGGTAGGGCTGCGAACAGCTTCATTCTTGGAACAGCCTTTTATAGAACGAACACATTGTACTTGATTAGCCCGTCACAGCTACGGATGAGGGATGAGACAAGAATAATATTAGAGGATCTCGGTGTACGGTTCTACGAGACGGAAAGTCTTGAAGACGTCGTCTCAGATCTAGACGTCCTATACGTGACCCGGATACAGAAAGAAAGGTTCCCCGATCCAAGCGAGTACGAGAAGGTAAAGGGGAGCTATAGGGTTACGAGACGCCTACTAGAGACAAGAGCTAAGCCAGACCTAATAGTCATGCATCCACTGCCACGCGTAGGAGAAATATCGTATGACGTTGATGATACACGATACCAGGCCTACTTTAAGCAGGCATACTATGGAGTCCCTGTAAGGATGGCGGTATTGAGCCTAGTCCTCGGGAGAGAGGGGTGAGTGGGATGGTGGAGAAACACCTGCTCGTGTCTAGGATAGAGATGGGAACGGTAATAGACCATATTCCTGCAGGTAGGGCCCTAGCAGTTCTCAGACTCCTGGGAATAACAGGGCGCGAAGGATACAGAGTAGCACTCGTAATGAACGTTGAGAGCAGGCGCCTTGGAAAAAAAGACATTGTAAAAATAGAAGGAGTATTCGTTGACGAGGAGCACGCGAAGAGAATAGCTCTCGTAGCTCCAGAAGCTACACTTAACAGGATAGAAAACTATGTAGTGGTATCAAAGAATAAGCTAGAGCCGCCGGAGGAACTCGAGGGAACCCTGACATGTACAAATCCCACTTGTATAACGAGGAAGCCCAGGGAACCTGTTACGCCGAGCTTCCATAGGGTCAGGGGAAAGAAGCTAAGATACCAGTGTATATACTGTGGAACAATCATAGGCGAAGACGAGATCATTAAACAGCTAGCCGGTGAACATGTTTGAAATGTCCCCAAGACATTAGATGGATATGTGGAGAGATATGGACGGAGCAGGGTTCTAGTTCCGGATGCATAGATGTGTTAACCGGGGAGTTAACAGACAAAACAACAGGAAACACACTAGACCTAACCCACACAACACTCATAATATTCCCAGGATACGCAGACATACACGTCCACCTACGAGGACTAAACCAATCATACAAAGAAGACGAGTACACAGGTACCAAGGCAGCGGCAAGCCAAGGAATAACATTCTTAGCAGACATGCCAAATACAAGCCCCAGACTAGACACACCAGAAGCACTAGACCTAAAACTCAAGGCAATCAAAGGGAAAGCACAAATACCCGTTAAACCATATGCCGCCGTCCCACAAAACCCGGAAACAGTAGAGAAACTCGCGAAGAGAAACATAGCAGGATTCAAGATATATCCAAGCGATCTAGAAAAACGCGAGGCATCAATCAAAAAAATACTAGAAACGGGGAAACTCGTAGTCCTACACCCGGAGCTCCCCGAAGCCGATAGACTCGAAGCAGAAAACATTTCTCAAAGAGGAACAATCCGCGGATGCCACCTAGAAGGAGCCGCAGTAGAAATACTCGCATCCCTCTCAGACAACAAACCTTCAAAAATCCACATTACACACGCAAGCTGCCCTGAAACAGTGATGAAGGCTAAGACATATGGATTAACTGTAGACGTCGCACCCCACCACATAATATATAACTACGACCAGCACCTGGACAATTCTCTCTATAAAGTGAATCCTCCCCTAAGATCAATGCTAGACTCCCACGAGCTCCTACAGCTCATTATCGAAGGAAGAATAGACGTCATTGCAAGTGACCATGCTCCCCACGCCGAGTGGGAGAAAAGCGTTCCATTATCCTCAAGACCAGGCATACCATGGCTAGAGGCATGGCCTTCAATACTTCGTAGAATACTTGTTAAACCGGGAGCATTGAGCGAACAAGAATTCTTCGAGTTAACCGTGTGGAACCCAAGGAAACTCATAGAAGTAAACACCTGGGAGACTATAGTAGTGTATGATCCATACTACCAGGGAAGATACACGGGATCCAAGTATTCGAAGGCGATACCATACTATCATTACATGTTCGAGTATTATGGAGAAGCAAGGTGCGTCTACTGGAAAGGAAGATTAGTATATGGCTAGAAACTAGGATAGTTTCGATAACGAGATGAATGTATCCAGATATCTGTCTGGTCTTCCAATATCTAGGTACTGGATCCTGCTGGATAAAGCAGTACACATCTTGTGCCCCCTCGATAATAGGAGTCTCAGCCCATCGGTCAGTTCCAATTCACCAGTATTCGGGTTCCTAGGAGTATTTTCAAGGGAATAGAGCAATTCCCTGCTTGGCAATAGGTAGATGCCAGTTATAGCATAGTTGCTTGGAGGATCACGAGGCTTCTCGACTAGATCCCTGACCGTAAATATTTCTTCAATTTGACCAATGCCATCCATTAATCTTGTACCAGGAACTATTACGCCGTAGTTCTGAGGGTCGGGCACAGTCAGAGAGTGTATTAGGGATCGGCATTTCTCCCCGAGGTTATTGAATGCTCTAAGCATATCTTCTACGATGTTGTCATTGTTGTTCTGTTTGAGGAGTATATCTCCTAGATGGATTAGTACGTATTCTGTATTCACAGCCTTTAGCCCCCTAAGAACAGCGTCTCCCAGGCCTTTTGGAGAAGGCTGATCTACCCATATGATATTACTGTTTTCAAGCATAAGGTAGAGCTCCTTTAGGGACTCGGCCTCAAGAGTCTTTCCTTTCTCCATTAGCGTATCATATAGTCCCCAGTCTGGTAGGAAGTGGTCTTGTAGGATTCGTTTACCCCGGCCAACTACGAAGACGAAGGTGCGAATACCTGCTTTATAGAGTGTTTCATATATTAATTGGATGAAGGGCTTGAATATAGTTCTCTCACCGTATCTAGCTGGTACTGGGAGCATTTCTTTTGGCATCTCTTTAGTGGCAGGAGTCATACGTGTTCCAAGACCAGCTGCTGGTATGAGTGCTGTAACGCCATTCTTGATACTAGTGCATTCTCTTGTAGTTGTCATAGCGGCCACCGGATACTGGGGTTGCTTATGTTAGGGTTTCAATGCTGTTTTAATTATATATTATGCACGATTTATAAGGTGGTGGACGAATAAACAACCAGAATATCATGTAGGTGAGTTGTTATGAGTTGGGAGTGCACCTATATTTATAAGGTCGGGAAGGAGCACGTGGCCCAGCATCTCGCGGAGAGGGGAGAGTATATACTTAGTACGCCTTGTCTCGTGCTCTTCATGGAGGCTTCCGCCCGAAAATGCCTAGATAGTAATGCAGGTATCACTAGTGTGGGGTATCGGGTCGACGTTAAGCATAGGAAGAGTGTAGGGGTCGGGGAGGAGCTGACTGTTAAGGTGAAGGTTTTCGAGTGGGATGGTCGACGGGCTCTTGTGTACATGAAGGCTTATGATAGTAACGGAGACATGGTTGGAGAGGGAATTAATGAGAGATTCAAGAAAAGCTAATGTCGGATAATTGGATAAATGAGTTTTTTCTAAGTTTATATCGTATACATAAATATCTATGATGAAAAATAACAGTTGAATACGAGGAGGTTGTCGGGGGGCAAAATAAAATGGTAGAGTTCAAGACAAACCTCGAACTACTCAAGAAACTCGTCTATACTCCTGGAATCCCAGGCTACGAGGACCAGATAAGACAAACAATTATCAACGAAGTAAAGAACCTCGGAGACCTCAGCGTAGACGAACATGGTAACATAATACTAGACCTTGGAGGAGACGGTAAAACACTTCTGATAGCTGCACACATGGACGAACTAGGACTGGTCATAACCAACATATTCGACGACGGACTACTAAGCTTCAGAAAACTAGGAGGAATAGACGACAGGATACTCCCCGCGAGACATGTAAGAATACAGGGAGCGAAGGGAGAGGTACATGGAGTAATCAACTTCCCCAGCCCACACCTCAACTTTGAGAAAGACCAAAGCGTCATACCTTGGCACAAATTACGAATATTCATAGGGGCAGAATCCCGAGAAGAAGCCGAGGAAATGGGAATATACATCGGGGCCCCGGCCGTATTCATAAAACACTGGACTCTCCTAGCCGGAGGCAAAGCAGTAGCTTCAAGAGGATTCGATGACCGGGCAGGAACCTATGCACTTGTAGAGCTAGCAAAACTCCTAATGGACGCTGAGAAAAAGCATAGAATAGTCATAGCCTGGACCGTCAAGGAAGAGATAGGTTTATGGGGAGCATACGCTCTAGCAGCAAAAACCAAGGCTGACGCGTTCATAGCAGTAGACACCATGGCTTGTTGTAGACCAGAGATAACAGGTAGAATGAAGCCCGGAAAGGGACCGGCTCTCAGGCTAATCGATAATGCATACGTAGCGAACATGACTATGGCCAATGAACTGAAAAGAATCGCGAAAGAAAACAATATCCCCCTACAAGTTGCGACAGGTGGAGGAACCACTGATGCATCAGCCTTCCAGAGGCTTGGAATACAGGCAGTGGCACTAGGAATCCCCCTACTAAACACCCATACACTAGCCGAGACAATCTATCCAAGTGACATAGAGAACCTTGTAAAACTACTCTATAACGTGGCAGTTAAAGGAATCAAGATTTAAGACTCCCATCCAGAACCGGATCTCTTTCCCTCCACCACTCTTCTATCATTTTATGAGTAAATAGAGTAGTGCGTCACACTAAGCTCTTTAGATAATCAAGGATTACTCCAATCGATACTAGTATTCCTACTAGGAGATTTAGGTTAAACGATACTGGTATCTTATCCAGATCTTTGTATGCTATTAGCCAGCTTGTTATCATTAGTGTGATTCCTAGTAGTGTGGAGAAGAGTGTTAACCCCCCGGTTAACACCCTGTACTCCCACAAACCATACAAGAAAAAGAACCCTGCCAAGAAATAGAACAAAAGCGAAGCAAAGAACGCCCCTCTTACGCCTAGTCTAGCTGGAACACTTCCCAGGCTATGAGCTCTGTCAAAATCAATATCCATAATACTGTAAATAACATCGAACCCGGCAACCCAGAAAGTCACACCAAACACATAGCTCCAAGGAACACTCACTAAAACACTACAAACACTAGTTAGCTCGTCTCCACTAGCCGCCACAGCTCCACCAAACACCGCGTATCCAAGCACCAGCCCGAGATGAATATGAGGAAGCCAGTGAAGACGTTTAGCGTATGGATAAGTCATAGCGAGTAGCCATAGTATGGGGCTGAATAGCAGAGCGTACTTGTTCAGCAAGGCAGCGCTCAGATAGTAGAGGACTGTGCCGATCAAGACCACTAGGTAAGCGTCCTTGACTGATAGCACTCCTGTTACGAGGGGCCGCTTAGAGCTTCTCGGATTGAGCCTATCTATGTCGAGGTCGGCGATATTATTGTATGCCATCGCCGCTGTACGAAGACCGAATAAGGCTAATCCTATTAACACCGCATCTCTAAGGGTAAAATTATATCCGCTGAGTATAGCTCCCGCGTATGCGAATGGTAAGCTGAACAACGTGTGCTCTATTCTTATTAGTCTAAGGACAGCGTGGATCTTATTCTTCTCCCTTACTTTACCGGGATCCCAGCCGTTCATTCCTTGTTGAGCCTCCTCTTGATCTCTTCATATACCTTGTCTGCCTTCCTCCTCGTCTCTTCATCTTCTTCGACTAGTAGGGGCCATTCTCGTCCGAAGTTCTCCTCAGGTAACTTACGGGTTGCGTCTATACCTAGCTTTGAGCCGTATCCTGGTGCCTTCATTGCTGGGTCTAGAGCGTCTGTATGTGTATTATCGATTATTAGGACGTCTCTTTCTGGTAGTACGTTTGAGGAGACGGCCCAGATTACTTGGTTTATATCATGTGGGTCGACGTCGTGGTCCACTACTATAATGATTTTTGTCAGGCTTGTCTGCCCTAGGCCCCATAGTGCCTGCATGACTTTCTTAGCGTGTCCAGGGTACCTCTTCTTTATGCTGACAATCATGAGGCCTTGGAATACCCCGTATTCCGGTAGATTCATGTCTACAATCTCGGGTAGTAGCATTTGTATAATTGGAAGGAATATTCTTTCGATTGCCTTGCCTATTACAGCGTCTTCTAGTGGGGGTAAGCCGACGACGCTCCCATAGTATATTGGGTCGTCTCTATGATAGATTCTTTCCACGTGGAAGACAGGGTATTTCTCAACAGGTTTATCGTAGTAGCCCCAGTGGTCGCCGAAGGGTCCTTCCTCCGCTAGCTCTCCTTTCTTAACGTATCCCTCTATGACTATCTCGGCGTTTGCCGGTACTAGTAGTCCGCTTGGGAGTTCGTAGAGCTCTATTCCTTTCCCCCTTACTATTCCGGTGAAGAGGTACTTGTCCATGGGGTAGGGTACGGGGGCTACTCCTGTGAACATAGTTCCGGGATCAGAGCCTATCACTATTGCTACTGGTAGTTTCCCGTGGGCGTCGAAGTAGTCTTTTGCTCCACGCTTGTGTATCTGCCAGTGGATTACTCCTCTCTTATCGTCGAGGAGCATTACCCGGTATACTCCCATATTGTATGTACCGGCCTCTGGACTCCTAGTTATGACGAGTGGGAATGTTAGGTAACGTCCTCCATCCAGGGGCCAGGTCTTGAACGCGGGTAGCTTATCCAGGGGTTTTTCTTCTATAATGTTATTTGTGAATCTCGCGCGTCTGGTCTTCTTGGGAAGGTACTTACCCATGTCACCAAGTTCTTTTAGGGACTGTATTTTTTCTCTTAGGGAGAGTGGTGGTTGTTTTAATGCTCCTGCAACTAGGCGTAGTCCTATATCTTCCAGTTTCTCCACTCCTAGGGCTTTCCTGAATATTTCTAGGCTTGGATAGAGGTTGCCTGCTACTCTCCAACCAGGATGTCCTTTTATGTTTGTGAATAGGAGTGCAGGTCCTTTGTCATACATTGTTCTTCTTAGTACTGCTGGTATTTCTAATACGGGTGATAGGGGCTCGTCTACTTCTACGAGCATGTTGTTGTCTTTGAGCCATTCAAGATAGCTTCGAAGATCTGTGAGGGGATCCATTTCTGCTGACCAGTCCCCTTGATTGTATTTTCTTATTATTTTATGTTTCTATTATTGTTGTTTTGATATGTGAGGCTTGTTGATGAAGTATATCTGGTTGTATGTGCACGGTGTATTGGTCATGTATAGCGGTATTGTTATTTATGTCTATACGCCGTGTTGAACCACTGGTGAGTGGTTTATGGAGTATAAGATGGCTATAGGAATAATGATAATAATCATAATAGTAGCAGGGGCCCTCATATACACAGTCACATCCCCACAGAAAGAATCCCAGGAAACAACCGAGAAATACACTATTAGGACAGCCACACTCCAAGGAGGTATAAGCACACTGGACATCATAGAGCAAAACAACCTCCTAGAATCAACGGGCTATGGACTAAAAGTCCTACGTCTACAGAAGACCCCAGATATCATAGCGGCTCTAGCAAACAACGAGACAGACCTGGTAGTCGTCCCGGCAGAGATGGCGGCTAAACTAATAGAGCAGGGAGGAGACTACTACATCGTTGCGGTGGACATGCTCCAGAACCAGGCGATCCTAGTGGTAGACAATAACATAACTAGTCCAGCCGATCTAACAGGCAAGCTTGTGGGAGCAGTAGTCGCGAGCGGAACCTACAAGGTCTTCAAAGCATACATGCAGACAGTCTATAACCTCACAGTAGTAGAATCCGATCAGCCCCAGCCAGGCGTGGTTAGTGTTGTCAACGTACCTCCAGGAAGCATCATCGACGCATTGCTCAACAAGCAGGTAGACGCTGTAGTAATATGGGAGCCACTCGTAAGCATAGGTGTGACTAAGGGAGCAAAGATACTGGTATCATTTAGCGAGCTCTGGCAAGAGGCAGGCCTAGAAGGGCAACCGGTCATGCTTGTGTGGCTGGCAAGAGGAGACTTTGTAGAAAACCATCCCGATGCACTAGAGGCGTTCCTTGAGGCTAGAAGCCAGGCGGCCGAAACCTGGATAAACGACATGCAGGAGACTAAGCAGATAATTGTCAGCCTATATAATCTAGACGATGCAACATTCAACACGATGTATAACAGGACAGTAATAGTAGCCGACAAGTACCTCAGCGATGAACTAATCGACTCCATACGTACTGAATGGTGGCTTGCATGGAAGGGAGGATACCTAGAACAAGACCCAGCAAATATACCAGACACAGTCTTCTACAAGGGCTAGGCTGGATATACCTCATAATACTGATTTTTCTTGGCTGGCATCTCCTCTCAGAAGCCTATCCCGTGCTCATACCATCTCCAACAAGCACATATGAGGCGATAACACGGATAGGAACCGACAAGATACTCAGAGCAGTAACTACAACTCTAACAAACAGCCTGCTCGGATACCTTCTCGGGCTAATAGGCTCACTAGCGCTCGTAATCGGAGCATATCTCAACAAACACATAGAAGCCTTAGTCAACGCAACCAATACATTCGCACAAAGCGTATCAGTACTTGTATGGGCAATAATATTCATCATGATATTTGGGGTAACTAGCAGAAAGCCGCCAATACTAGTAGTAGCAGCGGCGACATTCCCAATACTCCTCTCAAGCCTAATAGGAGCAGTCAGAAGCTTAGACGAGAAATTCAGCCTCCTAGCAAAGATGCTTGGGGCATCTAAGCTACAAGAACTATTCTACTTCATACTACCCGGAACAGTCTCATATCTAGCCGCGGCCAGTAGAGCCGCTATTGGAATAGCGCTGAGAATAAGCGTTGTCGCCGAGGCGTTTGGCGCTAGTGGAGGAGTAGGATACTGGCTTGTCTACAGCTATGATATTGGCTTCAAGGAAGGAGTATTCGCCTGGGCATCAATACTCATAATCCTCATGATCGCTGTAGACATGCTCATACTAAGACCAATAGAGAGGTGGACGATGAAGTGGAGACTATAATCAGGGTCCGGAATCTAGTTAAAAGATATAGAGAAGATCTAGTTCTAGACCATATAACTCTAGAAGTACGAAGGGGAGAGTCAATAGGCATAGTAGGTCCTAACGGAGCCGGCAAATCCACATTTCTAAGGGTCTTAGCAGGAATAGAGCCATACGACTCCGGCACAGTAGAGGTAGACGGGAGTATAGGATTCGTCCCACAGGAGACGATACTTCTACCATGGCGAACCCTTAAAGGCAACATTCTGCTAGCCGCAAAGATCAGAGGCATAGAGAGATATGTTGCGGAGAGGATTCTGGAAGAGAATGCAGAGATACTCGCGATATCAGGATACCTGGACATGTATCCCTCACAGGTAAGCGGAGGGACAGCTCGTAAAGCCCAGATACTCATGGCACTGGTCTTGGATCCGGATATTCTCTTGCTCGATGAACCATTCACAGGCCTCGATATGGAGACAATCGAGAGCTTCCAGGCACAGATAAAGGAGTTAAAGGAGGCACATAACTTGACCATCATAACGGTATCACACATGATGGACGAGCTAATGGAGATATCAGATCGACTAATAATGTTCACTCATAAACCGGCTAGAATAAAGAGGATTCTCCAGGTAAAGTAATTCTCATATACAATACAGGCCACTTAAATAGGATTTCTTGAAACAAGTCATAGCGGGCACACATGAATGGGAACGGACGCAAGCTCCTAAGCGGAGCTCGATGGGCGTATATCTACTTTACCGATCTTATGGGGTATCCTCGCAGAGTCCTCGTCAAATCAGACATGCTAGATGAAAAAGCATTCAGCGAAGGACTAGGCAAACTCGACGGTAGTAGCGTTAAAGGATTCGCATCAATCGACGAAAGCGATCTTGTACTCAAACCAGATCCCAAAACACTAGAAGTATATCCATGGATGGAGAAGACAATAAGAGTAATCGCGGACGTCTACAAGCCGGGAGGAAGGGAGCCATACCCACGGGATCCTAGATACGCTGCTAAGGCCACGAGAAGTCTTCTAGCCGATCTAGGCTATAGCATAGTGATGGCGGCCGAGCTCGAGTTCTTTATATTCGACGAGGTAAAAGTAAGCGTAGAGCCTTGGAGCCAGATGCTGGAGATATCTAGTATAGAAGCTCCCTGGTCAGGTGAAGCCTCATACATGAACCTCCTCAAAGACGGCTACTATACTGTTCCACCACGAGACGTAACGGAGCCCATTAAGTTAGAGATAGCTGAGGTGCTCGAGGACTACTATGGGATAAAAGTAGAAGTGTTACACCATGAGGTTGCCGCCGCGAGCCAACACGAGATAAACTTCGAGCCAGGAGACCCGCTAGAAACAGCTGATAGAATTCAGCTAATCAAGGAAACTGTGAAGACGGTGGCCGCGGAAAACGGGTATATGGCAACTTTTATGCCAAAACCACTATATGGAGACAACGGTAACGGGATGCATGTACATGTAAGCCTGTGGAACGGCGAGAGGAACCTCTTCTACGATGAATCAGACGAATACGCAGGTATAAGCCAGCTAACAAGATACTTCATAGGAGGCCTAATCGAGCATGGAAGAGCCCTCTCAGCAATCGTGAGCCCGACCGTCAACAGCTACAAGAGACTTGTTCCAGGCTACGAGGCACCTATATATCTTGCTTGGAGTAAAGCGAACAGGAGCGCCGCGATCAGAATCCCGGGCTATGGTAAGGGAATGAAGCATGCAAGGATAGAGTACAGGAGTCCTGATCCCTCGGCAAACCCATACCTAGCGATGTCTGCTATAGTATTAGCGGGTCTCGATGGAATAATCAAGAAAATAGATCCAGGGGACCCCGTCGACAAGAACATCTACAAGCTGTCACCACAGGAAAGGAGAGAGCTGGGAATAAAGCAGTTGCCGAGGAGTCTTGACGAAGCACTCGACTGCCTAGAATCAGATATGGAGTGGCTTCTTAGAGCCTGGCCAAAGGAACTCCTAAATGCGTATATTGATTTGAAACGGGCAGAGGCGAGGAGAGTAACTTCTTATGTTAGTCCAGCTGAAATAATGGAGTATTTCAGCATTTAGCGGTATTACCCAATTTCTTATATACCAATATTTACGCATCCAATAAACTCTACAATGTAGAAACAATTTCTATGAAGAAGAACGGGTGAACACGATGAAACAAGTCACAATTATAGGAGGAGGAATAGCCGGAATAGGAGCCGCACGAGCACTACTAGACAAAACAAACAACGTCAAAGTCACAATAATAACCAAAGACACATTCTACCTAGCAGGCCCCAGCAGACTACTCCTATTGACAGGAGAACAAAAATACGAGAGAATAATCAGAGGATACGAGCTACTAAGAGAAAAATATAGGGATCGGCTAGAGATCCGCTTCGGCCTCGTCGACAAGATCGACCCAGCAGAAAGAAAAGTAAGCTACAAGGAGACACCCACCAAGCCAGAAAAAGGAGAAACAGGATACGACTACCTAATAATCGCCCCAGGCGTAGTATACGACGGCTCAAACATAGAAGGCTACAAGAAGCACTGGCATAAAATAGCAAATGTATATGATCCAGGCAGAATCGACACACTAAGACACAGGATATGGAGTGTAAAGGAAGGAAACGTAATAGTATATGCCCCGCCAATGCCCTATAGATGCGCCCCTGCGCCCAGCGAGACAACAATGCTTCTCCACACAGTGCTAAAACACCGCGGAGTAAGAGATAAGGTTAATGTTATACATGTAGACGCAAACGATAAACCACAACCCCCGGTAATAGCAGACATAGTAAAAACAATATTCGAGGAGAACGGAATAGAACTAATAACGAGCAGGCAAATCACAGAGATCGGAGAAGACTACGTAGTCCTCGACAACGGTGAAAAACTCAGCTACACAGTTCTCAGCCTTCTAGAGCCGAATAGGGCACCAGGCTTCATAAAAGAAGCCGGACTAGGAGACAAATGGGTAGAAGTAAGAAGCCCACAAATCCTCAAGACAATAAAATACGATGACATACTATCAGCAGGAGACGCCGCCAAGCTACCCTTCCCCAAGAACCAAGAAATAGCATACGAGTCAAGCCTATACGCCGCAAACAACATACTAGAAGACCTAGGAGAAGGAGAACCCTACAGCGTCCAATACGCATTCCTCGGATGGGCCTACCTAGGAAATCCAGAAGGAAGACTAGAAACGCTAAGCCTAAAATTCGGCCTAAACTTCGCGACAAAACCACCAAAACCGACAAAAGACCCAGAACCAAGACAAGAATACACTAAAGCAAAAGATCAATGGGAACAAGCATATCTCAAAAACCTATTCGAATACTAATGGCAACCACAATTTTTCAGGTGTTCCAGAAAATTTATTCTAAAGACCTAGTTCGGCTAGGAAGTTTATCATAACCTTTTCCAATTTAATTGATATATAGCCTCTTTTTCCAACAGTAGGGTTTCATATTAGTTACATTTAGATATGTTATACCTAGCTATAACACAGCTAGATGTATTGTCTAGGTTAGAAGCCTGTTAACTCCCCAGTAAACACTTGATAGACAGGCGGAACTTCTCGGTATAATAGCGTCTATAACGGTATCTTATTAGGAATTTTTAGTAATGTTGGAAAATATTGTGGTATAGAACTAGATTGGTTCTCCTTTGGAGAGTTTCTCTACGAGTTCTTTTGCATAGTCGAATCTTATTCTCTGGTCTTCTATCATTTTCTGTGCTACTTTGTCTATGAGGTCTCCTGTTGCTCCAGCCATTACGGCTAGGTTCTTGGCGTGGAGCTTCATGTGTCCTCTCTGTATTCCCTCTGTTACAAGTGCTCTTACCGCCGCTAGATTCTGTGCCAGTCCTACCGCAGCCATGATCTCTGCCAGGTCCCTCGCCGTTTTGACTTCCATGATTTTTAGCGCTAGTCTTGCTATTGGATGTACTCTTACTGCTCCTCCTATTATTCCTACTTGGAGTGGTAGTTCGAGGCTTCCTACAAGGTATCCGTTTTCGTCTTTCTCCCAGTAGCTGAGAGGCTTGTATACTCCTGTTCTAGCCGCGTAGGCGTGTACTCCTGCCTCTATGGCGCGGTGGTCTTGTCCCGTTGCGAGTGCTACTGCTATTATGCCGTTCATTATTCCCTTGTTGTGTGTTACTGCCCTGTACGGGTCAGCCTCGGCTAGGATGCTGGCGTCTACTATCTTGTCTACTACTTCTGGGCCTCCGACTGCTTCTGGCGGTGCCTTTGCCCATGCCCTGGCTATCCTGTAGACGGCATAGTTCGAGATTATCCTTAGCCTGACTTCTCCCCCGGTTATCTTTTCTAACAGGGGAGCGATACTCTCTGCCATAGTGTTTACGGCGTTCGCGCCCATAGCGTCGAGGACATTCACTATCAAGTGTACTACTATGGCAGGGCCCTTACGTGTATCCACCACTCTGACTTCTAGGTCCTGGGCTCCTCCTCCAAGTTTAACTAGTACTGGGTCCTGTTGGTTGGCGTGATCAAGTATCTCTTCCTTGTGTTCTAGGATTTTCATGGCCTTATACTGTGGAGCAGTTACGTTTACTAGATGGATTTGTCCGATCATTACTTGTTTATCCGCTACAGCGATTATTCCGTTGCCTTCACGGAGCATTTTCGCGGCGTTGCTTGCAGCGGCTACTACGCTTGATTCTTCTATTACCATGGCTACTAGCCTATCCTTGCCGTTAATCTTGAAGTTAGTAGCTATTGCGAATGGATAGGTCATTCCACCTATTACGTTCTCGATCATTGCGTCTGCGATCTTTTCGTCTAGGTTTCCGAGGTTTCTCAAGAGCTTCTTTTCTCCATTGTCGAGGCCTACGAGCTTTGAGATGAGCTCGAGTCTCTCGTCGATACTCTTCTTATAGAATCCGGGAAGTCTAGAACTTTCTACCATG
>WAOU01000023.1 GCA_015521095.1 Desulfurococcales archaeon
GTGTATACATCTTACTAGTATTCATAGTAATATACGTTATGACCCAGCAACAGATAATAGTATTATTCCTCCTAGGAGTAGTGCTCATACTACTAGCCGCGTCATGGGAAGTAATAGCAAACGTCGCAGCATATTATGCCCTACTAGCTAGTAGGGCCCTATCACGTGGAGACTATATAATTCTGGAAGGAAAAATCGAGGGCAAAATAAAAGAAATCACACCATTGTTCACGGTGATAGAAGGAGACACACGCGTCTATACTGTACCAAACCTGTATCTGCTAAAACGAGGCAAGACCGCGGTAAAAGAACCCATAAAAATATGGATAGTTATCCGTGTATGGGGTTTCGAGGAACCAGACGCTCTTACTGGAATCAAACAACTTATAGAAGAGAAAATAGCAAGACTCGGACGTGATCTCATGGCTATTCCCGAGACTCCCAGAACGGTCATAGACGAGGTAAGTATTGATGGTGCAACACTGAGGGTAGAAATAGCCGTTCCTGGAACCAAACCTAACAAGGTAAAAATAAGCAGACTTCTAGAAGAGCTGGCTGTCTCGTTAAAAGAGACAGGGTACTCATATAGTCTAACGGCAGAGTATAATGGTGGGAGGTGAACTAGTTGCCTCGGAAGAAGAAATCCAAGGATCCATACGTATGTCCAAGATGTGGCACACGCGTTACAGAGCCAGACAGGACATGGACTCTAGTATCACCGCTACCGGACAAGTATGGAAGAATAACGATCACGATAATGGGAAGCTTTACCTGTCCAAATTGTGGACACAAGTGGAGAGCTGTTCTAAAGAAGCTAAAAGAGGGCGGAAGCAAGCCAGGAGAGCAACAGACAGCGCCGAAAGAAGAAGGAGAAATAATTGAGATAGACTTATCCGACTTAGACAAATTAGACGAGATGGAGCCACCTGAATCATAGAGATTCAAACAATCTTGTTTCTCATATTCAGGCCTTATTTATTCCCACTCAATAGTAGCAGGAGGCTTACTAGTTATATCGTATACTACTCTGACGACTCTATCGATCCGAGATGTGATTTCTGATGCTATTTCTTCAAGTACCTCCCACGGTAATCTTGCTGGTCTAGCAGTCATAGCGTCTGTCGACTCAACTATGCGGACGGCGACAACGTATCCATATGCACGATTATCTCCTTTTACACCTGTCGCCATGCTTCTAGTCAACACTGCGAAGTATTGCCATAGGTTCTTGTCGAGACCATGTTTCTCGATAATTCTTCTAACGATATAGTCTGCTTTCCTGACAATTTCAAGTCTCTCCCTCGTGACTTCGCCTTCTACCCGTACTGCTAGTCCTGGTCCAGGCACAGGTTTCTTGTAGACTAGTTTCTTGTCCAGACCAAGCATCTCTCCAAGTTTGCGGACCTCGTCTTTATAGAGCCATTTCAATGGCTCTACGACTAGGATTTCTCCAAGTAGCTCTCGTAATATAACATTATGATGCGATTTTATACGGGCGCTTCCAGGAACAAATCCCGACTCTATAAGATCAGGATATATTGTTCCCTGTACGAGGGCTCCCGCATTGTACTCTTCTATTTTTTCCCTAAGGATCTTGAAATAGAGTTCCGATATTATCCTTCGCTTCTCTTCGGGATCTTTTATACCACGTAGAGCATCCAAGAACTCCTCGGATGCGTCGACAAGATCAATTACAAGCCCGAGCTTCTTATACGCTCTTAGAGCGTTTTCCAACTCGCTTTCGGGATGGAGACCGTGATCTATAAGGACTCCTATAAGGCGATTTCCTGCTATTTTAGAAACTATAGCTGCGGCGACAGAAGAATCAACTCCGCCACTAATAGCGGCGACAATCTTTTTATCATTATCTACAAGATTTACTTGTTTCATTGTATAATCCATTAAACACTTGTATATGATGTCCGGTGTCCATGATCTATCTGCGCCGATACTTTTAATCCAGTTCTCAAAAAGCTTCATCCCAAAATCGCTATGAACTACCTCAGGATGCCACTGCACACCATAGAGGAATACTCCATTATATTCATACTTCATTGCCGCAACGGGGCTTCCTTCCGATACAGCAAGTACCTCTGCACCTGTTGGAGGCTCGATAACAGCATCGTTATGGCTCATCCATACATTAATAATAGACGGAATATCTTCGAGTAATTGGTTTTTCTTTACTATATGTATCCGGGTTGGGCCGAACTCTGGTTTTGGAGACTTATCTACCCGCCCTCCAAGCACGTGGGCGAGAAGCTGGTGTCCATAGCATATGCCTAGCAGATTTGTTTTTCTACGGATTAAAATGGAGACGATTTTATCATGTTTCTTCTCCCATACACTTGATGGTCCACCGCTTAAAACTACGCCCTTTGCACCAGAGATTACCATATCGATATTCTCAGGTCTAAGCCTTTCTACTGGTACGTGGAGTGCTAGCACTCCGAGCTCTCTTAACCGTCTAGCGATGAGATGAGCATATTGTCCTCCAAAGTCTAATACTATTACTTCGACGTTTCCCAGCGATCCGCAGTTAAGTCCCTGGTCTTCCACGATGAATGTCCACCCGTAGTCGTATTCGTGTTCCGTAGACCTTGAACAATCCTTATAACACTTATACTATCACAGCATACCGGTATAGGTTATAATTATAATTGTAAACTACTAGCTAATCATTATTGGGGAGAGGAAATGGTA
>WAOU01000024.1 GCA_015521095.1 Desulfurococcales archaeon
TACTCGTCTTCCCAATACTGTTCGGCAAACTAATACTATACCTACCACATAGCAGCGCGGAAGCAGAGCTCAGAACGATACTCGCAGTACTCATAGCCGCGGCACTAGTCTCAGAACTAGCAGGGATGCACGCGATACTCTTCGCATTCCTTCTCGGGGTAACAACGAGGAAATTCGTAGCGAAGAGAAAACACGTCGAAGAAAAAGTCCTCGGCCTAACATTCGGCTTCCTAGCACCAATATTCTTCCTGAACGCGGGAATAGCTGCTATGCCGGGAGATATCAAGGGAAGTATAATACTAGCATTCATACTCTTAGCTGCCAGCTACCCAGCGAAGGTTCTACTCACACATGCGAGTCTATATATAATGGCGGGCTTCAGGAAACTAAAGATCTCAAGCGTATTTGGAGCGAGACTTACAGTATCAACCGTTATAGCATATACAGGTAAGCAAATAGGAGTACTGAGCCCAGAACTCGCAGGTGCAATAATATTATCCGCTATACTTGCCACAACGCTAAGTGCCGTTATATCGAAGTCCCCAGTAATAGAAGAACCATAAACTATATCTCCAACAGGATCCAGATACTATTCAATAATAGGCGCATTAAGATGCTAGAAGAGGCAAAACAGAAACTATCATTCATTACAGGTATAACTGCCCCGATAAAAGCCATAGCCTCTCCAAAACGATACTTCTCAACTCTAGGAAAACTACTCGACACCTATGGCATCTACGCTAAGGCCATAATATACACTGGCTCATGGATAGGAGCCTCAATGATAACATTCTTCCTCCTTCTACTAATAGAACTAGTGAGATCACTCCTGTCGATAGATATAGCTGGATTCTTCACATCACCGCTAAAAGCATTCCTATATAGCTTCGCATTCCCAATAATAGCAGTAGTATTAGACGCGACAATAATCGCGCTCCTCCTCCTACCATTCCCGAGAAAACGAGGCATATTGGACGTCTACATTGTAAGATCAAGTAGCCTTCTCCCATACGCTCTAAGAGTAGTAGTATTAGAATTGGAAGGAAACTTATCACTAGCCTCACTAGTCTCGGCAACAAGTAGCGTGATCAGCCTTATCCTACTAGTAATCGGAACCATGCTAACTATCTACGGACTACGAAAAACAATAGGAGTAAACCTACTCGGGGCGACAATAGCAGGATCAGCTCCACTTATCTATAAGATACTACTAGCTAAATTATAGTGTATAACAGGATAGAAACAATACTGGAGAGGGAAAGGCAGAAATGAGAATACTCCTATTTCACGCCGAGAGACTCTACTATAAGACCCTCAAAAAAGCCCTAAAAAAGCCTCCAGATCCACCTGGAGAGGGAGAATACGGCCCATGCGTCGTGGCTTTTATAACGATAGAGGCAAGTGATAATAATGAGACGGTCGAGGAAGCAGCATCAAACATAGTAAACTATACGGTAAACCAGGTTAAGGAAAAAACAATAGTTCTCTATCCCTACGCGCATCTAAGTAGTGAACTCGCTAAACCTCCAAAAGCACATAAGCTCCTCATAAACCTAGAGACAGAAGTCAAAAAACTATACAATGGACAAGTCCACAGAGTTCCCTTCGGATGGTACAAGAGACTGGAGATAGCAGTCAAGGGACATCCCCTATCAGAGCTTAGCAGAACAATTAGGACAAGACCAACACTGTTCGTAATAGGAGAGAAACCATACAAGTCAGTTAAAGAAGCGGTAGAAGGAAAAGTACTTCCAGACTGGATCCTAAACACTCCCAAGATCTATCTAAATGAAAGTAAACTTCTCAGACAGAAACTAGAAGTATTCCAGACAAAATACTGCACTAGCTGGCAACATCAAGAAATAACGAGGAGAATACACAGGAAAATAGAGTCTCTAACAGATACAATTCTTCAAATAAAAGAAAATGTACTCGGAGTGAAAGGAGTAGAAGGCCTCCTGTACTATACCACAGGTGATGAGGCATCTCCAGGAGTCTACACCGGAAAATGTGTGCTAGAAGAAACATTCTACGTCATCAATACAAGCAACACCCAAGAGATCCTCGAAGCAATATATGAAGGATTCAGCCAGGAAAATCTAGTGGTCTACGAGTACGGAGACCTCAAGATATACGGGGCAAAGATCTCCAACTACATAATACCAATCGCAGCCTCCAAGAACGATAAGACAGTGATAGGACCGCTCAAAACAATCTTCGAAACAATACTAGCAAGAGAATCCATACAAGCCGAAAAAGAAGGCAAAACACCATACCTGCCCATATGGCTTCACCCAATAACCCTAGCCCTAATACCAGTTACAGAAAAAGTAATGGACTATACTAGGACACTAGCCCAAGAACTAGCAGGTCGAGGAGTCAATGTCGAACTATTAGGACCAAGGCTAAGCATAGGGACACGGATCCGCCATGCAGCCAAGAGATGGATCCCCTATACAGTGGTAATAGGGGAGAGGGAGGCAGCGACAGGTACAGTCACGGTCAGGCGCAGATGGGAGACAGGAAGACAGGAAGTACTCCCAGTAACCAGCCTAGTAGACGAGGTCACTGGGATTCTCCGCTATCACGGTGTTCTTGGCCGGATCCTCCGCTAGGCTCGTCCTCTATCCTCTCTAGCACTATATGGAACGTGTTTTTCTTACAGTACGGGCAATAATGGTAGATCTTGCCCATCGATTTCAAGTCATAGCTGACCGGGAGTATCCACTCTTTCCCGCACTCCGTACACTTGAGTTTCCATCGGGTCATTCTCCTGTTTCACCGGGCTCATCGACAGCTAGCCTAACCTTATAATATATGTATAGCTTCTCGATAACAGGTCTAATATCGGGAACTAACAGGTACTTTATCAAATTAAGGCCTTTAACGGGGAATATGATCTTCTTGTTGTCAGTATACCCGCAGACTGTACAAGACACCTTCACCTTCACACTAACATTCTCGCGCTCCTCGTCGATAGGACCCTCTATAACATATACATAGTCCGCGGGAGCCCCACACTTCGGGCACAACCCAATATCCCGATGCTCATAACTATACCTCGGCTTCAAACCCTCCACCGTTATATTGACATTCTATATAGCTCTATAGCTCTAAGCCAATTATTAACCCAGTTACTACTACGATATCTATCTATGATAGATTATACGTCCAGCATTGTTAATAAGGTGATTGGCATAGTTTCAGCAATTAATGATAGGTTTTCAGAGTGGTGCCTACTAGGATTTTGAAGGGGCTAAATTGTTATTATCGTGTCGGCGAGAATATCAAGTCTTGGATCATGCGTTGTAAGGATAATTGTTGACCATTCTTTTGCATACTTAAGTACTTCTATAACTCTTTGAACATTTTCTTGATCAATCATCGCTGTGGGTTCGTCTAGCAAGAGTAAGGGTGGTTTATCCGATAAGGCTAAGGCTAATTCAGCTCGTCTAATCTCGCCGCCACTTAGAGACTCAGGATACTGTCTCACTAGATACCTTATTCCAAGCATTTCTAGGAGCGTCTCTGTGTGCCTAATATAGTCGTTTCTATACTTTTTCCTGCCGTCGAGGTAAAATATTATGTTCTCCCATATACTGAGCTGTGGGATGAGGAGAATATCTTGAGGTAAGTAACCTATCCGCTTTCTTACATCATAGGGATTTTCAAAAGGATCAACTCCAAAAACTCTAACTATACCAGCGTCAGGTTTCAACATACCAAGTAGTATTTTCAGAATAGTTGTTTTACCGCTACCAGAAGGCCCCTTGATAATTAAGGTCTCATTCTCTGATACGGAAAAACTAAGCCCCTTTATAATCATTATTTTGTTACCGCCGATAACGAAAGATTTGTATAAGTCTTTTACAATTACCACATCGCTTTTTGTCAAATTTGTCACCTCACAATACTATATATGTATGCCTGTAGATACATTGCAAGAGACAAGTATGAAAAGAGAAATATGATAAAAGTTCCAAGAGACGCGATCAACATACCTGAGATCGTTGGGAATCTGTCCTTTACTCCCCGAAGTTCATTGAAGACCCTAATTACTCGTATATTTTGTTGAATTCTTATAGTGAATGCTAATGCTAATAATAGTGTCACTGCGAGATATATTTTACTTGTTGACAAAATAACTTCTTCAGATACAGTCACTAGAGCTTCTACTGTTATTCCCAGTAGTGGAGTATAGGTATATACTGTCCCGTCAATTAAGTATTTGGGATACAAAAACCCTAGTAGAGCAATAGAAAGGGAGAAGATGAATCCTACAATAATATAATCATAGTTACTTATTATACGTAGGAACAAAGCTTCTCGTATCCTAGAGATTCTCGTATTCTTATCATAACTAAAGTAATGGATATATATCTTCAAAAGTTTTATCGATACCAATAATATAGATATCGTATAAAAGGGTTTTAGCCAGTACAGTAACGGATATACAAGTGATAGTAATGGGTTAACACCTATAATATCGATAAGATCCCTTAAGCGGACAGTTATAATGTAAAATATTAAGAAAGCAGAATAAAACACAGCTATCCCTTTAAGACCGATTTCAGTTGATCTGTTCCCACCAATCATGCCGGCCCATAGGGTTATAACGCCTATCGTTAATGCAAATAGACCAGCTTCAATGCTATATATTGCATATCCGCTCAGAAATGTTATTGCGGCTATAATTAAGATAAGATAGTATGTAAAGAGGGATCCATACCTGGCACTCCATATGCCGCGCATCATCATTACTTTCTTAAAAGTGGCTTCGAAAAATATTGAATATTGTCTTATGCTTATATAAGCAAGATAAAGAACAGGTAAAGTTAACATAATAAATAATGGTCCAAGATAGATACTCAACCTATTGAGTATCCTATAAATACTATTAAGCTCGGTCCTCGCCATGTCCTCCATGTAGACTTCTTGTCCCTTATTATCTATACCGACGGTATCTCCCAGAGAATAATTTCCGATCTCACTGTTCACGACATTGATTATCGCGTTGTCCGCGTCTTCTAAGGATTTAACTGTGCCTGAAATGATCATGTCTACGTCTGTAGTGCCTCTGGGAATGATTTTTTCTGTACTATAATTAAGCAAAATAGTTATACTTCCTATTACGGATGATGAGAGAACACTATACTCGCTCAGGTAAAGAATAGTATGATATATCTTACCATAATCAACTTTATCTATATTGAACAACATAACTAGGGAATCTCTTGTCGCAATAGCGTCCCTGTATGGCATGTTGGTTATGTTGACCACTCCATAAGATAAATCAAGATCTCGTATCAGGTTCCTTAGTATTATTAAATTGCTCGATTTATTATTGTTCAGTATTAGGATGTCGGCCTCAGTCACATTAAATAGTTTAAATGTATCGGAACTACTATAACCTAATGTCAGACCTCCCAGCTCTGAAGAGTAGCCAATATAACAGTTGACAATCCATCCAGAATCGTCTACGTAATCTAGAGACTCTAATCTTGATTTAATCCTATTTAGCAGTTCTATCGTGGAGTTTATATTAGTGAAATTACAGTATTCATTAGCCACAGTATAGTCATCTGTTATAATATATACGGTTGCATCAATGTTCGAGCCCAATAGATAGTTCATATAGGAATACGCGGTTTGATATGTTGTACCATATAGTAAGCCGGAGACACTCCCCATTATAATAGAGAAAAGTATCAGTATAGCAAAAAATCGTGTTTTCGTTAGACCTTTTATAAAGAGAAGAATACCTTTCATATGTTCATCCCACCACGCATTGTGGCCTATCATTTATCACTGTTACTAGCCAGTATCTCGTAAATATGTGAATTCTCGAGCCATGCATAATAAAGAATATACGAGAAATCAGAAAAGTTGATATCTTTATACATCGTTGAGCTAGTACATTTTTTCCACATACTGCTCATGCTACCCATTTCGGTTGACTGTATTTGTAGGTCACGGATGTCTTGGCTCAAATACTCCTCTAGCATAATTAGCAAAAGTATGTTCTCAGGCTTTCTCAGTTCTTTGAGTGTCTCATTTATACCTATTCTAGCCTCAGTGGGCGTAATATTAAAGGATAAGAGATATGAGCAGTTGAAGAGTTCGAGCCATGCATTATAAAGAGCCCAATTGAAGGATGTTTGAGGAGTCGCTAGATATGAAATTCTGTAATCATATTTTGGCAGATACGTCTTAGAGTTGTTTCTCCATTTATCGATAATTAGTTTCTCTATTTTAGAAAAAGTATAGTGGTCAGGTAATTTTACCTCATAGTGTTCGTTTAGTATATTATGCAATGCATCAATATTTTGTAGAGTATAATTAACGACACAGTAATTCTTTAGTGCCTCTAGGATTTCTATATTATTAGAGCTCGGATTCGTAATAAAATATCTCAATCCCTGATATTCCTCATAGACAGAAAGCAACACCAGATATTTAGAGTAGTTTTCGGAGAGCCAGGCATTTTTCATTTCTATAGAATATTCAACCAAACTATTATTAATAAAATTGAATACAGTCTGAGGATCAAGACTATGTTCATCTACACGACAATTCAAAATAGTCTGATTTACATTTAAAATAGACCGTATATACTCTAACTGTACTTGTCCATAATTCACAGTAGGCTTTAACATATTAACTAACTCACTTGCAGTACTATTAGTATTTTTTTCCTCGATGTTTGTATTAGTCATATGCAATACAGAAGATGTAATATATGTAAAAAGGAAAAACAATAGTACTAATAATAAAATCTTTTTTAACATTATAATCACCATTAGCGATATTAGCTTGTAGTCTAAGAATCTTTAATTAGATATATAAGCCTATCTTCTTCGCTACCTAGTGTGTATACAGGGCTCTGATATTCACCGGTATCAGTATAGGTTCCTGACATTGGTTGTATATTCGCTTGTCGAGATGAAATATCTAGGAAACCACTAGAGCGTTCAGCAGACATAGACATATACGGTATATCACAGATATACTCTTCTGAAAATTCCCACTTTATGAAAGCATTAAGATCTATTCCAGCTATGGTGTTAACATCGTGATTGATATACCATTCGTCTATATTAGATATTATGACTTTGGAGTATGTAACGCCTTGTTTTGAGGGATAGGTCCAGAATATTCCAAGTATCTTCTTACCCAGACTAACCCTTACGTCATTAGGAGGTATTTTTACTATTATATCATTGTTTTCGGGAGAGTAAAATCCTATTTCTTCGAAAAAGGCTCCAATGGGCAATAATATTGGATATCTTACTGAGAGAGCTTGCAATGTTAATCCTGCCAATGTGGAGGCAATTGAAGACCATGGGATATCGTCATCAAGATCGTTGACTCTGTAAGTATAATGTTCATCGAAGTAGATAGTTAAGTATTCGACATTGTATGAGCCGAGGGAACTATAAGTGAATTTTATTTCTTTTGGCTTTACTTTGCCGAATATTGTGCAACTGTATGGACTAGCAGAATCGGTTAGATAATAAGTTTTGGTATTGTACGCTACTGAAACGAAGAACTCATAGTAATCTGAAGGGACATCGGTGTATCTGACTATTGGTGGGTTATTAAGTCCTATATTAGCACCTATTCTAGCTAGGATAACGTTATAATAGGAATTTTTGTAATTCCAAAGCTGTCCACTTTGCTCATAAAAAGTGTCCTCAGCATAACTATTAATGACTCCAGGTAATAAAGGCAGCAGTAATAATACTATGGTTATCAAACTTATCATTAAATTTTTCGTGCTACTCATTTGTCTACACCTGCATAAATGCGTTTCAAGCTTTGTTTTCTAACCACGCATTTTTGCACTTTTTATCATGGCTTATTTCTTAATGATCGTAATGTTTTTATTTCGGGTATGAGTTCTGGTAGGTCTAGTTCTTTTGCTGCTTTTGGTGTTGGTAGTCCTGTTTCGGGATCCCAGTTTCTTAACCTGTAGTATTCTTTTAGGGCTTCTTTGAAGTCGTTCCAGTCGAGGAATGCTTTTACTCCTTTTAGCGGGCCTTCTGGTATAGGCTCCATCCATCGTGGTGGTATTGTGTCGTCTCTGCTTGGTATCATTCCTGCTTTGACCGCGTATATTCTGGCTAGTAGTTCTGCTCTCCGTGGAGCGTTTAGTAGGTATTCTTCGTCTGGTCTTGTCCCGGTTAGTGCTTCTATGAAGTCTTGTATTGCGTCCATTGGATATGAGACGAACCGGCATATTCCGAGTGTGTCTAATAGTGCGTCTCTGTCTCTGCTTTTTATGAGGCTTGGCACGAGTTCTTTAGCGGGTCCCTCAGTTGGCGGCTGGTGTGGTCTTGGCCATCCTCGGAGGTGGCTTGCTCCCACGTCGGCAGTAGCGTAGCTTAGTCCGTATGTTCTCCGGCCTCTTGGGTCCCAGGCAGGTGCTTCTAGTCCTTTTACGTGTACTGCTTTTTCTTCTCCTATGCCTAGGATTCTGCTTGCTTTCTTTACTCCTTCTGCTAGTATTGCTCCGAGGCCTCTCCTATAGGCTATGTCTTCTAGTAGTCTTTGTATTGCTTCAGCGTCGCCGAATCCCTTTGCTTCTACTCCGTAGTCTTCTGGGTTTACGAGACCTTCTTCAACGAGTTCGAGGAACCACCCTATAGTGTTCCCGGCGCTAATGGTGTCAATTCCTAGCTCGTCTGCTACTAGGTTGAAGTATAGTACTGCGTCTAGCTCGAATGTGCCTGTTGCTGCTCCTAGCATTCCTAGGTTCTCGTATTCTGGTTTGACCTCGAATTCGATTCCCTTATATTTTGCTCTGACATATCTCGCGCATTTGATCGGGCAACTCTTTCCGTGAATGAACCATGGTGCCTCAATCTCCTTTTCTTTCACGGCGTCACCGCTCAGGCGTGCAGCTTGTTCTACCGGTATCCATGGCTTCTTGAAGTTGTATGAGGGGCTCATACTGGCTTGTGCCGCGAATAGGAGAGCGTTGGTTGTACCATAGTTGCGTATCTCGTTATAGCGGTGGCTCTCGGAGAAGTGTTTGAACCAGTAGTCTCTTAGGAGTTTTAATCTATCAGGATCTTTGACTGGCACTGGGTTTGACCCGTAGACAGCTACTGCTTTGAGGTTTTTGCTTCCCATTACGGCTCCTAGTCCTCCTCGGCCTGCAGCCCGGTATACGTCGAAGGCTATGTGTGCAAACCTTACGAGGCGTTCTCCAGCCGGTCCTATTGCCGCGACACTAGCGGAGAGGCTGGTCTCTGCTCTTATCTTGTCTGTTGTCTCTGTTATTCTTAGGCCCCAGATATGATCAGCTCTCCGTATCTCTACTTTGTTATTGTTTATCCATAGATAGACTGGTTTCTCCGCCCTGCCTTTTATCACTAGTGCATTGTATCCTGCTTTTCGAAGCAGTGGACCGAAGAAGTCACCCGCATGGCTGTCGTGTATGAGTCCTGTAAGTGGGCTCTTGGATACTACTGATACCTTGCTGGCGCCTGGTGCTACCGCGTTTAGGAGGCCTGAGGAGAAAACGATTACGTTCTCTGGGTCAAATGGGTCTGTTCCAGGCAAAACATTATTATATACTAGATAATACCCTAGGCTTTTTCCTCCTAGGAACTTATCACAGATATCTTCTCCTAGGATCTCCGTCAGGGTCTTCTCGTTGGAAAGATCAACGTGTAGGATTTTACATTTTAAACCGAGCACTTGTCTTCCACCACATGGCTAGTTATTTGTAGGGGGAGGGAAAATAATATTGATAGTATAGTCGTTATATCGAGTATCTATCCTTGACTTCAGCAGAGGATTATAAGTTATATCATTTCTCCCACGGATACTATCATATGGTTGAACTGGTGTCGTGGTGATGAGGGCGCATGGCCGTGATCTGAGCCCCTTAGGAGTAATGTAGTTATAGGGTTGTGAAGAGCCGTGTTTCGCCCGAGCCGTCTCTCGGATAATTAAGTATAGTCGTTCATAATCAGTATATACACTTATAAAGATCATGTGATCTCCTAGATATATGGATGCAGAGGTGATGATGATGCCGGACTGTGGCAACAGTTAAAAAGAATAATTCTGTTCTCGTTCCAGCTCTCGGGTAAAACAACATATCTTGCTCTTGTACCGATAAATTCGCTAAGGCCCCATGAAGAAATAGTCGAGGACAACCTTCGCAGAGTACTCGAATCGATAAAGAGAGACCAATACGTTAAGAAGCCCATAATAGTAGACAGAGACACACACGTTATCCTCGATGGACACCATAGATATACAGCGTTGAACATACTCGGTGCCAAATATGTTCCAGCATACTTGATCAACTATAACGACGACTCAATAGTAGAAGTTAGATCTTGGAAAGATAACAGGCCCTTGCCTAAACATATTGTTATAGAAGCTGGTCTCCGAGGACACAGATTCCCTCCTAAGACCACACGCCACATAGTAAAAGTTCCCCTGCCCGAGTGCTGGTTTCATATCGATATTCTACGAGGGAAGAAAAGGATTATTTCTGCTTGTGGTCGTAAAATACGTATATAGTGCTAGATTAATATTATTTTATTTTAATAAAATCAGGTGAATTAAGGGGCTGAAAACATGCCGAGAAAACGAAAGAAAAAGAAGAAAGAAAAAGTAAAACTCCCAATCTGGGCAAAGATCCCTCCAAAACGAAGAAAGAAAAAAGACTACAGGCACGTCCTAAACCCAGAAATACTACACCTAATAGGAGTCCTATACCAAAAGAGGAGACCAGTACCCATGATCAAAGCGGCGGAGGATAAGCTTCTAGCAATAGAAGTACTAAGAATATTAGGCGTCCCAGAAAGATTCCTAGAAGACGTAGTGATGATGAATTTAAACGTGCTCAAAATAATAAAGCCCCCCTACAAGATGGGGGTAGCGAAAAGCCCAGCAGAACTAGTAGAGGCATCGAAGCCAACACCCCTTGTACGGCTAAATATCAAAGACATGCCAACAATATGGGCAAAACTAGAATGGTTCAACCCGTTCAGCCTAAGCGTTAAAGATAGGATAGCAGCAGGCATACTGCTAGCACTGCTCGAAATCGAAGATCAAGTAAAGGGAGTAACAGAGGTATCAAGCGGGAACACGGGAATAGCAATAGCAAGCCTGGCAAGGGCACTAGGGCTAGACGCCAGAATATACTTCCCAGGATACACGCCCGAGGCCACTCGTGCAACTCTTGATCTACTAGGAGTAGAATACAAGATAAGCGAGAAAGGACTAACGGTAGACCTCATAGAGGATGTCAAGCTTTGGGCCAAATGGACAGGATTCACACACGTAGACCAGTTCGAAAACGACTACAACTTCCTCACCCACCTTAGAACAACCACTATCGAAATAATAGAACAACTCGAAAAGGCCAAAGCAAAACCGGACAAGATCGTACTAGTATCCGGTACGAGTGGGACCTCTGCAGCAGTATCCTTCGGCCTATACCATTATTATAAGGGGAGACCGGACGTATACATCGTCCAGCCAGCCAAAGACGAAGTAATAGAAGGGATCAGAAGACTGGAGACAGGAGCAAAATGGCTTGAAATGATAAGGGAAGCAGGCCTAGAATACAATGTAATAGACGTGACCAGACAAGATGCCCTATGCGCTATACGAGAAATAGCAAGAAACACCGGGCTACTACCAGGCCCGAGTAGTGGAGCAGCATATGCAGGCATAAAACAACTAGTAGAGCAGGGCGAGATAGAAAGAGAACACACGGTTATAACATTGTTCCCCGACCACGGTCTAAGATATATAGACAGACTAATCCAAGCGAAATGCAGTAACAATAACAGTGCAGAATCAAACAAATGATTCCAGGCATAGTTATTTCGGCTTAGCCCCCATTCATCTCTCCTCACTCTACAATAGTAACGACAGCTAGCTATTGTTAAAAAGAAGAGAGGGCCTCAACGCTTTGGCCCCATGACATCGCCCCTCCACATACGAGCGGAGAGGCTATCAAACGCTGCCCCACACACTGTATCGTGGGACAACGGTCTATCATCGGCCAATATAGGTGGAGTAGCAATGGAGACTAATAAGAAAAAGAAAACACAGTTCATTGGAAGACACATCATGCTGAAGAAGGAATATGGAGAGAAACTGCTTGAAGGAAAGAAAAAGACCACGATAAGGATAGGAATAGTACGTCCAAAGTACAAGGAACTAATAGTCCACAGTGGTGGAAGACCAATCGCAAAGGTCAGAGTCGTAGATCTTAAAGTTAAAAAAGTAAAGGAACTAGACGACAATGATGCTCGGCTCGACGGCTTCAATAATAGAAGAGAACTATTAGAAGCTCTCAGAAAAGCATACGGCAGAATACATCCAGAGGAGCCTGTAACAATAATATACCTAGACATAGTCCAGAGACTTGATCATCTAGACAGCGATGACCCATATCTAGGCCTAAGCCCAGGAGACATAGCACGAATAGCACTAAGATACCTTGACGAGGAACTACACGAAGAAGAAAAAAGAATACTACGAGATCTAACAGTCACAAATAGTATCAGGGGGACAGCCTACAGGCTGTATGGGGATCCCACTTATAGAGCAAGGATCAGGAGAGCTTTGAGGAAGAGCCTAGACCTCTTAATTAGAAAAGGAGTCCTCAGACCAGATAGAAGTGGTAAAACACGGTATTAGGTATCCTCTACATAAACATACATGCCTCTACTACTAGGCTAGGCCTAGTTCTTGGGAAGGCTCTTAACACGGAAAACGCCTATCCTCCAGTCCTCTTCCGAGAAAAAGGGATCTGGCTCTATAACCTTCACGAGTTCAGCATCAGCACCTAAATCCTCCAGGACAAACTTGAAGTCCTCGACCCAGTCATTGATCCCACAGGTCCTACAAAAGCTCCCATCAAACTTCACATAAACAAGGTCACCCTCTATTTTTACAAGAGAAGCAATGCTCTCCGGGGCCCTATACCTGTTATACTCTCGTATCGCTCTATCGATAAATCTCGCCATGTCTAGTGAAACGACTCCACTCATACTTGCTCCCCATAAATACCTATGATTTAACCAAACCTCAAAGCCTAGAAATATATAATTTCATATAAGAACGATTAACCAACACAGGAGCGCAGGAGAACCCCCTGGGAGGAAAACCCAGGGCTACGAGAAGATAAAGCCTGCTCGACGCGGACATGTCTGCTCCCCTATGGAGAGGTGAGGACGCGTAATGGAAGGCGACATCGATAAAAGAACTGCAGGTCTAATAGCCCTAGTCTCACTATTCGTTGCGAGCTTAACAGCATCAAACTTCCTAGCAGCAAAACTATTCAAGATAACAATCGGCGACACTATGCTAATAGCTCCAGCCGCCGTAGCTGCCTACGCCCTTACATTCACGTTTACTGATATAATAAGTGAAGTCTACGGTAGAAAAGCTGCGGGGCTCGCTGTAAGGCTAGGTTTCGCGACACAACTTCTAGTACTAGCCTATATCCTTGTGGCTGTCAAGCTCCCGATAGCGCCAATATCTCCGGTGAGCGAAGAAGCGTATCAGAGCGTGATATTCAGCGGTTACTATATTATAATAGCCAGCCTAATAGCATACCTAATAAGCCAGCACCACGACATCTGGGCTTTCCACCTGTGGAAGACTAAAACAAAGGGCAAATGGCTCTGGCTAAGAAACAATGCCAGCACAATGGTCAGCCAGTTAATAGACACAGTAATATTCATAACATTAGCGTTTAGCGTCCTCCCTAGCCTGTTCGGAGCGGGAGGACTCCCGCTAGACGTGATCACCTCCATAATAATAGGACAGTACGCGATCAAGATCATGATAGCACTACTCGACACGCCACTCGTATACCTAGGAGTCTACTTGATCAGAAACTTTGCGGGAATAGAGCCAATATATGAAAACTTAGAAATAAATAAGAATACAGGTTATCTAAAATAGTATCTTTAGTATACTACTAATCATTTAGATAGTAATCTCTATAATTTAAAACCCCGCTGTCAACCTATAGAAATTACAAGGAAATATAATATTATAGATTTAACCCGGTGTAGGAATTTGACTAGTAGTAAGTACGAGACAATAACATGGAATAAACCGAAGCTAGTAATTCAAAGACTAGGACCGCTAAGAGATACAAATTTAGAAATAAGTAACCTTACGCTTCTCACGGGTCCTCCTGCACAAGGAAAAACCCTTATACTGAATGCTTTATTTAGCGATCTACTGCCTGCCGATCCTAATTCAGTTGCTGCATGTCTGTTTAGGAGTACTTCATATAGTAGTTCGACTTTACAAGTTGCGGAGGCTCTAGTCAAGGAACGCATTATTGAAGTTATATTAAGAGACCTCAGACTAGAGAATAATATGCTCTATATAGGAGAATTCTCAATATGTATAGATATAAATCGGGGAAAGGAAAAGATAGATAAATGTCTATTAGACTGGATAATCCCGTCAGATTCTGAATTCAGCCTCAACTTACCTAAAATTAAGAGAAAGTTATCAGATGTAATAAGCGAGAGTATAAGAACTATACTCATTAATGCTGGAATTAAAGATGATAAAGGAGAGAGATTTTGTTTTGGAAAGGAAAACGTGTTGGTAGACGTAAGTGCGCTGACTCCTAGCGATTATAATGGTATAGTGAAGATAGTGGATATTTTTGAAACAGAAGAAAACGATGCGTTAACAGGGTATTTATCGTGGATACTTGCCTCATTATTGTTATCTAAACATAAGGAAGGAATCATAAAATGTAATCGGATAAAGGAGATCTATGATATTGTTATGAAGATATCTAATGAAGGAAGAATGGTTTATGAACACTATAGTAGGTACAGGCCTGTTTACATTTGGATGGGAAGAGGGCTAATCACTTATACAGTTACAGAACCAGTAATAGGAGATCTAGCACGCGGCTTAAGCATAAGTGGAATGGGACTAAGCGCATTCCTACCTGCTACTAACTTAATACAGTCTATATATGAAGGACTAAGAATACTGGGCACTCCCGAAGCGCCTAAAGAACTAGGAGCGTTATTCAAGCTAGCCGAGCCCCTGCTTATATACAAGCTTACCAAAGGCAAAGATAGACTATACCTAGACATAGGAGGAAAGGCTATACCATTCCGGTTGGCACACGGTAGCGCCGTATCAGTAACAGGACTAATACTTGCTTCAGCTCCATTAATAAGACGAAAATCAGGGTATCTGCTAATAGACGAGGTCGAGCATTTATTGCATCCGTCAGGACAGGCGATTATTGCATTAATATTATTAGCATTATCGGGACTAGGGATCAAAGTGATAGCTACTACACATAGCCCGATTGTGGTTACAGTAATATCGAAAATAATGAGTACTAAAAACCGAGAGGAGGCCATATTATTTGCAAGAAACCTGTATAAAGAGCTAGGCTACAAGCCTCCAGACAGAGACGTGTTAGAGCTTATAGCTGAAGGCGTAGAAAAAGAAAAGCCAGCTATATACATTGTTGAAAATGGAGGAATCAAAGTAGCAGAAGATCCCCTGAACTGGATGGAGCACCTAAGCGAGGCATGGCTAAGGATAGCGAACTGGGCAAGTAGTGATACTGAGGACTTAGAAAACTACGGGTAGTGCGGCATGAAATATACTAGCCCTTCTTTGATTTGTAAGTGCGACAAAAATAATGGATATTGTTATCCTGCATGTGAAGAATCAGGATGTTATATATTCTTTCCGGAAGACGCCATTCTATTTCTTAACATAGAGGATTTACTGAATAAATTTGGAGGATCAATTAGCAGTCTCTCGATTAATCTCAAAAAATATTCCAGATGCGATTGTATAGTAGGGTTTCTTAGCGATGAAATAGTAACAATTTATAGCATTGAGTTAAAAGGAAAAATTCCTATCAATAATGATGTAAAGTCAAATCATAAAAACATACTTACAAGTTATGCAAGGAAGCTAGCTATGAAACACTTGGTCTGCATTAGTATGATTATAAAAGTACTGGATATGCTCGGAATACATGCTAGTGTGAAGATTGGATGTTTAACATTATTTAAAAATTTGACAGGATACCTTGGTCTTCTTCCACAACTCGAGACAATGATAAAGAATGAAATTAAGAGCAATCTTCAAAAAGTGAAGGAAGATTTCGAACTAGATAGGATAATTAAATGTGTGAATTGGAGAACAGGTATAATTAGTAGGTGTGGTGAACGGATTCATTAACTAGAATTAAAACAATAACGATCTAATAATTATCCCTTAGTGATTTTTCGAGAAGTATGGGGACAATAATGATAGGAATATTTAGAGAACATGACAGGCTAGGAAGGAGACTAGTGCTGATACTAAGAGGTCTGCCTTGTGCATATGGTAAATGCACGTTCTGCCCATTCGCACTAGAGCAGACATTACATACTAGCCGGATACTAGAAGACAATAAGAGGATTATAGAAGAAGCAATTATCATAGCGGAGAAAGAAGGATATAGGAGGATTGCTGTATTCAATGGAGGAAGCTTTCATGAACTTCCTTATCAGGTAATAGAACAACTAAAGACTCTGGCAAAAAATAGGATATTCGAGATGGAGGAGAGAAGCGAGTACGTGACGTACGATTCTGTGACGGCACTGTACGACTACTATGGTCCCGAGAAGCTAATTATACGTGTGGGGTTCGAGGTCTACGATGAAGAGATAAGAGAGAAGAGACTGAGAAAAGGAATGCCTAACTCAGAACTCTACAGGGTCTCTAGGCTTAGAGAAACACTGAGATCAAATGGATACAATGTCGAGATATGGACATATCTATTATTCGGTATTGAACTCATACCTGAAGACAAGGTAGTAGAAAGCCTCTA
>WAOU01000025.1 GCA_015521095.1 Desulfurococcales archaeon
ATCGTATTCTTTGGCTTTCTCCACTAGTTTATCTATTAGTTCTCTCAGCATCTCTCCACGTGGTACATGAGAGATAATCTTTGCTCCACGACCTACCGTGTCTAGGAGATATATGCTAACTCTTTGTAGTCCTAGATCCGCGGAGAAATCTATCATAGAGGGAACTTCCTCTATGTTTTCTGTTGTTACGGTTACTCTTAGACCCGTCGGTAGACCTGTCGCAACGCTATTCTTCATACCATTTACAGCCGCCTTCCACGCCCCTCTTGCTCCTCTAAATTTATCATGCTTTTCTGGATCCAGGCTATCTAGGCTTATCCCGACATAGGTTATGCCTAGTTTCTTCAGGCGCTGAGCGTTTCTATGGTCTATCAATGTACCGTTAGTAGACACGCTTGTCTTCGGCTTACCCATTTCATGGAAATATTCTAGGGTTTTCCAGAACTTTTCTGAGACAAGAGGCTCTCCCCCTGTGAACACTACTAGGGGGATCCCATGCTCTACGATTTGTCGAGCCACGTCTAGAGTCTGTGACAATGAGAGCTCCGGTAATGAAGCATCTGGACCCGCGTTAATATAGCAGTGCTGGCATCTTAGATTGCATTTATACGTGATATTCCAAAATACTACTGGCCTAATAATACTGGTGAACCTGCTGGGCCTCCCTCTATGATAACGGCCCTTTATCCTAGTGGATACCGTGCCTTTCCCCATTACCATAACCGATAAAGGAATCACTCCGATATCACCCCTAATACTAGACCATATACGGGGAGCCCTCCTAGCGTAGAGTTCCAGGCTTCAAATCAGCTAGGCTCCTCAACACCATGAAGCTCCGAGGCCTCATCTTTACAACAGCATCATCGATCAATGACTTGATTCTATCCTTGTCCACTGCATGGACCATGAAATAACACGTATGTGTCCAGGCACCTTCAGGTATAGATCCTCTTAGAACGACATGCGTTGTATATGGTAGGCTGACAGCCATTCTACAGAACGCGTCTTCATCTCCGGCAGGCTCCATTACTACCATCGCGTTTTCTTCAAACCCTATTTTCTTCCCGTCCAGTGCGGCTCCAGGATCGCCTAATAATCCTGCGTCTACAAGTTTCCACGCCAGACTTGCTGTCTCTTCCTGTGATAATCCTAGCTCCTCTGCGATCCTCCTATATGGTTCCCTGGACGCATCTAGTTTTCTGAACAGTCGTAGTTGGCTTGGATATATACCAAAGGCCTCGGGGCTTGGAGGACTAATGCTTATCAAGCTGTACCCTCCTGAGCGTGATACTCCTTTGTATAGGTCGAATTTTACGCTGAGCTTGTAGGTCCGTTTAGAGAATAAGACTATGTGGCCAACGCCAAGAGTAGATGAGACCTCTGAGGCGTGCTTTACGAGATCGTCTAAGGTTTTTCTCTTTGTAACTACCCATACATCGTATACTGGGTGATCCCTAAGATATACGTGTGTAGCAAGCTTATCTCTAGCATAAATTTCGGCTAGCTCCTCCACTTGTCCTTTGGACTCGTAAGCGATCAATGCCGCTTTTAGCCCTATGCCTCTATAGTTCACGTAGAAGCCTATCCTCTTTAATATCCCAGTTCTATATAGGAAGCCTACTCTGTCGAGGAGCTCGTCTACCCTCATATCTAGTCTCTCGGCTACGATATCGAATGGATAGGCGTCTCTTGGAAAATCGTATTGTAGCTCCATCAATATTCTCTTATCAAGCTCGTCTAGATACTGCAATGTTCTCTATCACCTCGCTGGGAAGAGATCTTGGCTTATACATACATGCGGGATCCTCAGCGTAGGGATCCCCGGTTACAGCATAAGCTCTCGCCCGACTACCACCACAAATACTTCGGAACTCGCACCTACCACATCTACCGCCGAGTTTTTCTCTTAATGTACTAAACAGCCTACTACGGCGGTATATCTCGACTATGCTCTGTTCCTTTACGTTTCCAGCCGATAATGGTAGGAACCCGCTAGGATAGACGTTCCCGTCATAGGATACAAAGACTATTCCTTTCGCGTCCATGGTTCCAACGGTATGGGCCTTAGCTTCACCTGCTGGTTCGCCTAGAAGGCTCCTTAGCTCGCTTATGAGCTCATGATATAATTCTCCGAGTTCCTCGTCTAGTTTATTCAATAATCCTTTCTTCTCATAGTATCTCCTTGTCAATGCGACTCTTCGAAAGATTGGTCCTTCAACGGTCCTTACCATTATGCCGTATCTGCTAGCCTCGTATAGGAAATGGCTCACATCCTCCCATTCACGTGGTGTGAGGTCGCTTTCTCTTCCTCCTCTACCCGTTGGTATATAATAGAATACCTCCCATACCTTGATGCCTTTCTCTAAAAGTAATCTTACCATTCCTGGAAGATCCATGACAGTCTCTCTCATCACAACCGTGTTAACCTGGACTCGGAGCCCGGCCTCTTTTGCCCAGTCCAAGGCCCTGAGACTTCTATCTAGTGTTCCTGGTATTCCTCTAATCATATCATGTACTTCTCTACGATAGCTGTCAATGCTAATACTGACACTTGTGATTCCCTTTTCCTTTAGCTTGTTCATTGTCCTTCTCGTTAGGAGTGGCGTAACGCTTGGGGCTGCCGCCATCCGGAGTCCGAGGTTCTTGCCGTATTCTACTAATGTCCAGAAGTCTTTCCTCATTAATGGGTCTCCGCCTGTGAACACTAGTATGGGGCTGGGTTTTCCGAATTCTGCGATCTCTTCTAGTAGCTTGACTGCTTCCTCAGTTGATAATTCGCCTGGTAATGGTTCTGTTATTGCATTTGCTCTACAGTGTTTGCATGCTAGTTGGCATGCTTTGGTGGTTTCCCAGAATATTAGTAGGGGTTTCGACTCGAATGGCCATCTTCCTTTGAACACGGACTGTTCACCGATTCATAGCCTGAACCGGTTAGTGTTCTCTTCGTTAAAAGGAATTAGTTAGTAAGTTATTGTCTCAACCAATGAAGCAAGTAAATGTACTTACGTGTAAGTACACTAATTATATTATTCCTATTTCTGTATTGGCAAACATAATCTAGTGTTATCTCATCTTTTCTCATATGACAAGACTTATTGTTTTTCTAATCTCTCGGTCCAGAACAACTATGATCGCTAGATATAATGTGTAGTATATGATCGCGGGCTTGAGAAGTATGCTGACCTCCTCCCAGAAATATGGGCTTGGAGCCGATCCTGGCCCTATAAACTGGACGAGAACTATGGCTACTACCGCATATAAGAGTAAGTATCCTAGCACATTGCTCGATAGTAGCCTTAGAGGTAATCTTTTCCTGAATTCCTCAACAGTCATATATGATACTAGGTGTCCGATCCACGTTACAAGTGATCCCAGTATCCATAGTTCTATGAATGAATAATCTGTATCTAGCAATAATCCCTTCGTGTATGCATATGCAAGGACTACAACGTATATTATGTACATTATTGTAAGCCAGAATCTTATCCTAAAATATCTCTGAATATAATATGCTTCCTTAACGTCTCTCGTTTTTATCTCCCCTAACAGGATATTCATGACTCCATTAGTCAATAAGCGAACGATGGATTCTACGCTGACAAGCACTATTAATGGCGATATCCATATATAACTAGGGTTCAATACGTATATCGTATGATCATTGTAGTAGGCGATGAAGACTAATGGCCCGGCTACAATCGCTAGCTCCATTCTCAGCAGGAATAATAGGTTTTTAGCCCTATTTCCTTTTAGACCAGCATATTGGAGGTATCTTAATGATATGTTAACTGACTCAGACAATATACTCATGATCAGTCTCAATACGAAGAACGCCGAGACTATTAAACTACCTAAAAACTTAATTACAATTACAGCATCCAAGCTTCCGAAAATCATCATTAGGCCTCTATAAATGCCTGCCTTTATTCGTTCCAGATTAAGTAATTCTCTTATACTAACAGATGTTACCTCTTCTAACTTGAACTCTATCCTTTTTTTAGTCCAAAGATATGTGAGGACAACGCCTACTGCGTAGCCGGTTATTAGAGCGGTTAAGGATCCTATTAGTCCTTTAGCTAATAAATATACGAGCAATATTACTAGGCTTACATATGTCAGCCTAGTTAGAAGTCTTTGGATTGATACCATCACTGGTCGGGTCGCGTCAAGAATGTTGAGGGAGATAATCCACATCGTATATGTAAGGATTGCTGTGGCTGACATGAGGCTTACTATAATGTCTCCACTGATGTCATAGACGTAGATCCCTGAGACAACGGATAGTGTAGTCCCTACGAGGAGTCCTATTTTTAGGGAGGCAAGGAGGGATCCCTTGAACAGTCTCGCTACATCCCTGAATATCCACAAATCAATAATCTGGATTACTCCCATAGCCATGAGTGCAAGTCTCTTATTAACAATCTGGTAGATTGCATACTCGTCTACAGTGAGCTTCCTTACTATAACTATACCGGAGACTATTGTTAGTATGGCTCCTAGGAGGAAGAAGAACGTTCTCAGGAGTACTATGCGGCTTTGCTCATATGACGACACAGTTGTTACACCTGGAGCCGTATCACTACTCGTTGTTCTGTGGGCTTCGGTTCCCTATGTCCTTGGTATAGACTGTTTACGGGTTCCACGTTCACTTTTCAGAGCATTGTTCCTATAAATTATAGACGTTGGCTGTTGAAATCATTGTTGATTTTTCTTATGAAGAGTATTTTTCTGCCTCGACGAAGACCTCGTGGATCGTATCGAGTACATCGTATGCTGTCATCGACTCTTTCCTCATACTATATGCTATTTCGCCGGCTCTTCCAATTAGATAAGCAGCTGTTATTGCAGAGTCTACGGGTGCTGGATCCTTCTTTAAGGCTGTTCTTCTGGCGAGTATAGCGGCGATTGATCCTGCTAGTAGATCTCCTGTGCCTCCCACAGCTAATGCGGAGACTCCTGCCTTGTTCGCTCTACAATATCCTTGTGGGTCACACGCTATGTCTACTGGGCCTTTTACTATGACTGTGGCATTATACTTCTCAGCTATTTTCTGGGCTGCGACTCTGACATCGATTACCTTTTCTCCTAGCAGGAGCTCTGCCTCTCCCCGATGAGGGGTTAGTACTGCTTCTCTCCAGAGTTTTAGTCCTCTTTTTGCTACTACTTTGACTGCATCGGCATCGATTACTACAGGTTTTCCATGCATTCTCTCGAGAAAAGACTCGACTGCTATTATGGTGTCTTCGTCGAGGCCTAGACCGGGCCCTATCACCGCTGCATGCGCTTTCTCCATATATCCTAGGATCTCCTCGATGTCATGGTATCCCAGGTTCTCGTCCTTGAACGGTCTAGGTACAACTGTACTACATTCTGAGGCAGCGATGTAAGCTACCCTGCTTGGGGATGATAGAAATACTAGGTCTGCTCCCGTTCTGGCTGCTGAGTAAGCTGAGAGGGCTGGTGCGCCTACGAAGTATTTACTTCCTGCTACTATCAGTACTCTTCCTCCCATTCCTTTATGCGCGTTCCTCGGCCTCCTAGGGATTCTAACGAGTACGTCTCCTGGCCCAGCATAGTATTCGGCTTCCTCCATTAATCCTATCTCTGAGACGTAGACCTCACCTGTATAGAGCGATGCGTTCTCGGTGAAGAATCCTTGCTTCTCATGTCCCATAGTGATCGTCGCATCGCTCCTAGCACTATTAGAGGCCGCATACCCTGTGTCAGGGTCTAGTCCGGTTGGCGTGTCTATTGACACTCTTAATCCTGGTGCCTCGTTATATACCTCAGTCATAAGGGATATCGGTGGCCTAAGCTCTCCTTTGACGCCTATTCCAAGTAATGCATCTATTACTGCGTCGGCCTCGGATACTTCAAGCCAGCCCTTATTATATGGACGTATTATTTTGACTCTCTCCATGGACTTGAGAACTTCAAGGTTTAATCTAGTATCAGAATGTGCTATTTGCTCTGGCTCATGCGATAGGTGAACAACTACATTCGCTCCTCGTAAAGATAAATGACGTGCGGCTACTAGTCCATCGCCACCGTTTCCTCCTTTGCCTGCAAATATGTGGATCGTCCTCCCTTTCAAGTGGCCAAGCCGGCACTCTAGGAAGTCTGCAATGCTTCTCCCAGCGTTTTCCATGAGGAGGGTTAGTGGTAAGCCTAGGGCTACGCCGTTTATTTCGGATGCTCTTATATGTTCTGTTGTAACTGCTTTTCTAGGATCTGCTGGTCTGAGCCCTGGACACGGCGTGGTTTCCATTGTATTTGCACCCTGGTCATATATTGGGTGCTCCCGGGAATATACGTTGAATGGATTCGCTCCTCCGACTGATGACATTGGTCTAAGAACTTAATGGCGTCTCCATTACAATAATATATCGGGTGGCGACTCGTGAAGTCTGTTCAGGTTCCTGAATACAGCGTTGTTGATTCTGTAAGGCTCCCTGCGGACAAGACGGCTGTCATAGTAGTGGATATGCAGAATGATTTCGTGAAACCCCAGGGCAAATTATATGTTCCCACCGCGGAAGAGACTGTTGAGCCGATCAGAAGACTCCTAGAAAAGGCCCGGGAGAAACGAGTAAGAATATTCTATACTATGGACACCCACTATGACGATGACCCAGAATACAGTATATGGGGAGAACACGTAAAGAAGGGAACCTGGGGCTGGGAGATAATAGATGAGTTGAAGCCCCGTGAAGAAGACATTGTAGTGGAGAAAACAAGATATGATGGATTCTATGGAACGCCACTAGACGACTTGCTAAGAGTCTATAAGATCGAGTATGTCGTAATCGTAGGGACAGTAGCTAACATATGTGTACTCCACACGGCTGCGAGCGCTGCTCTTAGATGGTACAAAGTAATAGTGCCTATGGATGGTATAAGTGCTCTTAACGAGTTCGACTATCATGCCTCTCTTCGACAAATAGACTTCCTCTACAAGGGTATAATCGTTAAGTCAGTGGACGGTATCATCTTCGAGTAATCAATGATTCTTTCCTATCATTAATGCCAGGATAATCAGGCCTCAGTCCTTGACTCCTCGATGCTTTGCTCCTAGAGTACCAGCCTTAGAATTACATGGGTAATACCATCCCTCACATATGTTTTCGATAGAGCACTCTATAATCATGATAGATGGTGCCGAGGGATGGAGGCTACAAACGTTAAGCTATGGATAATCCTAGGCGAGTACGCCGACAAACTAAGGAAAATGGCAAGTGATACAAGTGATCCTAACCGGGCGGCTTTACTTGACCTCGCAAGCCAGCTACTAGGCGAGATGGCCGACTCAATACTTGACTATAGGATAAGAAGGAGTCAGCTAGAGAGCCTCGATAGGCTTATAAGGCTCTTCAAGACGTTCGGCCTACCTAGCAACATGCTGACCAGGATAAGAAGACTAGTAATAAGATACGTCGAGGTCCACGACTCTCATTGGCCTCTTGTTGGAGCTAATGATATGATAGGGATCCCAGCCTAAATGAGACCGCCTCGTATCCCGAGAGCCTTGTTCCCTTCGACACTCGTATAACGGCTATCCTCTTGTTGGCCTGGTAGTATACTCGGCCCTCGGATTCTATTGTTAGGATTTCTCCGCCTGGAGGCGCGATCCAGTACACTGTATAATCGTATTCAGCGGTATCAGGCTCATAGAAGTTCTCGTAAACGTTAACTCCCTCGATAGGCGTATAATCCATTCGTACATGGAATACGACGCTATGGAGCCGTCTGTGTCCTCGGGGCTCCAACAGTGCTGAATCGACGATCGCTCTCACGTCTCTTCCATTGATTACGATCCTCTCCTCGTCCATGAGTCTCTGCATGTTCTTCTTAATCTCTTTCTCTTCCTCTCTTCGACTACGTGGATCCATGAGAATCTTGGCGTAGTCGCCATCCTTGTCATAATAATCAAATACGATTGTATAGTATATGGTATTGTATGATATGTGGAAGAACCCTTGCCCGTACATCGGGATAATAGTCATTGCTCGATCCTCCTGACAGGAACCTTCAATACATGTATTCTCCTAGGAGGGCTCTTATATAGGGGAGGCATAAGATAAATCGGATACTCTAGAGCTAGGATGATCTCCTAGGAGGAATACCTGAGATGGATCTAATCCCTAGGTGCAAGGGGGTCTATCTCCTAGTAATGGCTCCTAAATTAGATAGCATAGCTAGGATCGGTAAGTCGAGCATAGAGGTAGCCCTTCGCCCTGGTACCTTATTAATCTACGTCGGATCAGCTATGGGTCCTGGAGGGCTTCGTGCCCGGATAAGGCGTCATCTCACTCGATCCGGGAAGAAACAGTACTGGCATATAGATTACTTGACAAGTCGTCCAGACATCGATATAAGATACATTCTCTACGCTTGTACATCGCATAAAGGAGCCGAGAAAGATCTAGCAGAGAGATGCTCTAGGATATTGGAGGAGGGACCACCTGGATTCGGGTCGGGAGATGATCCCCACAACAGGACACACCTATTCGTTTATCGTGGAGATCTTACAATGCTAGTCGAAAATCTTCTGCCAAGATGTTTTAAGGATCTCGGATTATTCTACGTTCTCTTAGAGGAGAGATGACTATCCTAGTCTCCTTACTATTGCCCAAGCCACTATCTCAGCAAGAGCTAGGGGACCCGGAACCCCAAAGACTGGGATAATCTTCTTATTTATTATTAGGTTAAACAGGTCCGCAGGCTCTCTAATCTCATCACAGTATAATATAGGGCTAATCCCTAGCTCTCTTGGCACATGGGCATCACTACCGCTTGTGGCTGGCTTGCCTGTCTGCTCTGCTAGTTTTATAGCTGGATAATTAAGTAATGGTATACCTCGGCTGTTCCAGATCTCGATTGCGTCTATGAGATCGAGGTTTTCCTTGATATGTTTGCCGATACTGTGCCTGCCTATATGGTATGGGTGTGCGGCTATGAGGATGCAGTTATTTTCTTTTCCCCAGTCTTTGAGCTCGGCTAGGTGTTTGGGATAGTCTTCGTGTGGTTCTTGGCATAGTACTATTATGTCTCCGTGGCCTATTGTTCGTATCTCTGCTCCTGGTATGATGAGGGGAGGATCATTTATGAGCTTGCTTATCCTTAGGGCTAGACTGGCTCCTCTAAAGGTATCATGGTCAGTTATTGCTATTGAGTCTAGGCGTTTTTTCTTTGCTAGTTTTATTAGTTGTTCAGGGGTCATTGAGCCGTCGCTCGCTGTTGTATGAACGTGGAGTTCTGCTCTTAATGTTTGGTCTGTGCAGTTTCTTTTCATCTTGGTATCCTCTATGGGACGATTATTTTATTAGGTGTCTGTCCGTTCTTTGATTTAGTGTATGCATGGTTCTTATTCCTTGGGTATAGTCCAATAATTATGATGTATTGTGTTCTATATCTTGGTGTTGTGCTTGAAGGTGTTGGTGATTGGGGGCCCTACTCTTGATATCATAGCGGTTGGAGGAGAGAGGACTGTAAGGTACGGTGGTCCTAGCATCTATGCTTCTGCAACTGCGTCATTGGTAGGTCTTGATTTGGATGTCTATGCTCTTGGTGTTGTTGGCTGGAGGACTGTAGAGTCTCTTCGAGTTATTAGAGAGCTAGGTGGTTTGTGGAGAGGCATGTATTTTTCGTGGGTGGAGGGACTAGTATTCGAGCATGTTTACCGGGGGGTTAACAGATTATCATCGATGATAGGCACCACTACTGCTTTGACACCTTCTCGGATACTCCAAGTGGTAAATGAAATACGTCCCGACATGGTTATACTATCACCTGTGTATGGTGAAGTAGTCCCCGAGGTACCTAGCCTCCTATATCACAATTATGATAAATGTGTGTTCCTCGATATCCAAGGTATCCAACGTATAGGAATAGCCAGCGGATTGCTTCCCGTCGTTGCATCTTTCATTCATGCAAGTGACTCCGAGGCAGAGGAGATCTACAATACTATCAAAAGCCGTATTTTGGAGACTTCTGGTTATGGACCGATAAGGCTCATATATGGAAGCGATGTATATGTAATCGGTCACGCGGTGGGAGAGCTGGAGGATCCGACTGGGGCTGGGGACGTGTTCACATTGTTATATGCCTATAGGTTTTGTCGTGGTAGCGATATAGTTGAGAGCGTTGAGTGGGCGTCTAGAATCACGTATGATATGCTCCCGGCTATAAACGATTTGGTTAAAAACTTGTCAATGGACTCCCACTCTCTTGGAGATGGATAATAATGAGCAACACAGTTTTAGCGTTCATAGCGGGACTGCTGGGTTTCTGGACCATAGTATATCTGCTGGGTAGAGGAAAGAAGGGCAATATAGAGGTATATCCGGGTGCACTGCTGATCAGAGCAGGCATAAGCCTTGATCCTATGCCTGAGGGGAAGAAGAGAAAGCTACTAATAATTTATGGTTGGATAAGCGTGATTCTACTTGCTGTAAGTGCAGGATTATTCTATTACTATGTCGGGAACCTCATAGTGCTCAAATACATTAAACAGCCGGAGCAACAAGTAGCCGGTTTCAGTCCTCTAATACCGGGCGTGACGCTGGGGCTAGTTGATACGCTCTATGTATTCTTCGCAGTCGGGGTAGCCGCATTCTTCCATGAAACAGCGCACGCCTTCGTTGCTAGGGCAGTCCATGTCAAGGTTAAAGACGCGGGAATAGCATTGTTCCTATTTATACCAGCCGCCTTCGTCGAGCCAGACGAGGAGGAGTTAAAGAAAGCCTCTGCGAAAAGCAAACTTCTAGTGTATAGCGCAGGAGTTGGAGCAAACCTCGTTCTCACATTAATTGTTCTTGGATTGTTGACACAGGCCGCTACCGTCTGGGAATCAGGTGTACTGATTACTAATGTAGTTGAAAATAGTCCTGCTTGGGATGCCGGCCTAAGACCCGGGATGACAATTATAGGAGTTAATGGCATACCAGTAAATAATACACTGGAGCTCGCCGAGCTATTTACGGAAATCGATCTTCATAATGCAAATAAGACTGTAAGTGTCACTCTCACCGTATTATTGCCTGATGGTAGCGTTGAGAACATTACTGTTGTAAAACCTGCCGGAGAAGAACTCATAGGGATCTATATCAAACAAAGCTATGATCATGCAGTTATAGTCTCCTTGCTCAGGGCACTATACATTATCAACTTCAGCCTAGCCCTAGTAAACGCTGCCCCACTAGCGATACCACTGCCTGGAGGCATGCTATATACGGACGGCGCCCAAATACTACGAGATCTCCTCGCGCCCAAGGTAGGAGAGGAAAAAGCAGCTATACTAACAGTCCTTGTGGGCGTTCTGACACTGGCGGCAGTTATATCATTAATGAGCCTTACAAAGCTCACCTTCTCCTAGCTCCACTACTTATTTGAGGGAAACGATAACAAACCGTAAATAATATCCTTACACCATCTATAAAGCCCTGGTGCGTGGAAGTTGGCACGTGAATCTGCATTAATCATACTATCTATCGTGATATCGCTTATAGTAATTCTCTCGGGCTTCTATATCTACACAAGCTACAATAGCAAGCTCAGCCTAGAACCAGACGCATTCAAAGGGCAGGTCTGTGGCGAATACGACTACTTGGTTAACCTAACAAGCGTCACTTTACAATATGAAACAAGACTCAACATGTACTGGAACAATGGGACTAGCGCACAGTCCCTTACCGGGCCCGTTGCTGTGGCTGTACTTAAGGCAGACTGTGTGAATGGGACGCTCTACTATCTCTTCTCATCAGCTAACGGCATGTACGTCTATCCAGCTTATATTGAGGGGAACGCCTACAACTTCAGCGTAATACTACCAAGCAACGTCCTAGTACAGGATAACCGCTCTAGGGCCTCAACCCAATATGGAAGCTGGCTCGCAATAAATATCACTCGTGAGAGCCAGCAACTCGTAGGCAATCCAGCGACAGCAGTATATGTTCTCGAAAAATACGAGGGCAAGTATGATCCAGCTACAGGAATCCTCCTGGAGAGTGATACATACTACAAGAAAGTATACGGGCAAGAATCCTACCCTGATGTGGCAGTATACAATTATAAGATAAGCAAGATAAACATTGATGCCGGAGAAAAAATAGTCTCGTATCCTGAGAACCTACGGTATAGTATTAGTCTTACATACATCACCGGCATACTTGTAGCTGCTGGAATAATAGGGCTATTATATGCGGTTGGCCTCATGATAGGAAAATATATCTAGCACCATAATATTTCTTCTGGAAAACAACCCATGATAATTGGATTCCTTTATCTTATTTCAACTATGTTCCTTCTATAAAATATACCTATTATATCAGCTTCTCCATGTTCTTTTATATAATATTTTTGTGTGTGGCGCATTACTATGTTCTATCTATTGTTTTTAATATTAGTAGACACGCGGATAATAGCATGGTGATAATAATTGGCCGGTATCCCATGTACACCGGAGGAGCTTAAGCCTCCGGCAGAGGGACAGCTTGCAAAGGTTGTCGACGGAAAGGTTGTTGTACCAGATAACCCTGTCGTTGTATTTATTGAGGGAGACGGAATAGGTCCCGAAATAATGGCTAGCGCTAGAAAAGTCCTCGACGCTGCAGTGGAGAAAGTATACGGTACACAGAGAAAAATCGTCTGGTGGGAAATGGCAGCTGGCGAAAAAGCACAACAGCTGTGTGGAAAGCTCCTACCCGAAGCCACAATCGAAGCCATAAAGATGACGAGACTCGGCCTCAAGGGCCCACTCACAACCCCCGTTGGCAGTGGTTTCAGGAGCCTCAACGTCGCGATAAGAATGCTCCTCGACCTCTACAGCAATATAAGGCCTGTCAAGTGGTATGGTCAGCCAGCCCCGCACAGATATGCTGACAAGGTAAACTTCGTAGTCTTCAGAGAGAACACTGAGGACGTATATGCTGGTATCGAGTGGCCTATGGGAAGCCAGGAAGCACTCAAGGTAATAGAATTCCTCAAGAAGGAGTTTGGCATCGAGCTACCCAAGGACAGCGGTATAGGAATCAAGCCAATTAGCGAGTTCAAGACAAAGAGACACATGAGAAGAGCAATGGAGTGGGCTATAAGCCACGGCAACAAACGTGTGACAATAATGCACAAGGGTAACATAATGAAGTACACTGAGGGAGCATTCAGAGCATGGGCTTATGAAGTAGCGGTCCAGGAGTTCAGAGAATACGTAGTAACAGAGGAGGAACTCTGGGAGAAGTACAATGGCCAGCTCCCAGAAGGCAAGATCCTCGTAAACGACAGGATAGCGGACAACATGTTACAGCAGATAATCACCAGGCCTTGGGACTACGAGGTAATAGTAACACCTAACCTAAACGGAGACTACATCAGCGACGAGGCAAATGCACTAGTAGGAGGAATAGGAATGGCTCCTGGAATGAACATGGGAGACGCCATAGCTGTAGGAGAACCCGTCCACGGAACAGCACCAAAATATGCTGGAAAGAACGTCATAAACCCAACAGCAGAAATACTGAGCGGAGTCCTACTCGTTGCAGACTTCATGGGATGGAGAGAAGTAAGACCAGTAGTAGAATATGCTATAAGAAAAGCGATATCGGAGAAAATAGTAACATACGACCTTGCAAGACACATGCCCGGAGTAGAGCCTGTAAAGACAACAGAATATACAGACGCCCTAGTCGGCTTCATCAAGGAGGCCGATCTAGGAGAAGTCCTAGGAAAACAGTAAAATATCTTCTTAAAAACCTATTCTTTCTCCTTATTTATTCTCCAGCGAGAACAGTCTTCCCCATTTTCTATGCAGGTTATAAGATCC